>JANMZB010000672.1:0-34396 GCA_031382725.1 Sphingobacteriaceae bacterium
AGATACTTTGAAAAAATACTAGACACAATTATTTGGTTAAACAAATTAGAAATTCAGAGGTCTAATTTTTTAGAAATTATTAAACTCATCTTATTGCATTCTGATGAACAGGTTATTTTAGGGGGTGGAGTAACAGAAAAACCTTTGGCAGAGTATCTAATAAATAATTTATCTTCGAGCAGAGTTATTGATAAAACCGGGGCCACATCTTTACCTGAATTGGTTGAACTGATTTCGAGTTCAAAATTAGTTATAACAAATGATACAAATTCAGTTCATGTAGCAGCAGCTTGTGGTATACCTTGTGTGTGTATATTAGGCGGCGGACACTTTAAAAGATTTTTACCATATCCGGATAGTTTTAGAACTAAACCGGTGAGTGTTTTCAAAGAGCTGCCCTGTTATAATTGTTATTGGGTTTGTCACTTAGAGGTTAAAGGTGGCGAAGCTTTTTATTGTATAGCACAAGTTAGCGTTGAACAAGTTTGGGCCGAAGTGTCCGTCCAGTTAAATATAGTTTATTAATTTGAATAATAGCGCACATCCCCTTATAAGCATCATCATTGTAACGTATAATGCAGAGAAGCATTTGGAAAGATGCTTAAATAGTATTGTAGAGCAAGGTTATAAGAAAATTGAGTTAATCATCATAGACGGCGCCAGTACTGATGGTACTATTGATATTCTTAAAAAATATAATAACCACATTTCTTATTGGAAAAGTGAACCAGATACCGGAATATACAATGCCATGAATAAAGGTATTGACCAGATAACGGGCGGTTGGGTAATTTTTCTCGGTTCTGATGATTATCTATTTCCTGGCTTTAGTGAGATGGCATCTTATTTAAAGCGAACCGATACTATTTATTACGGAGCATGTTTATGGGGAAACCAGATTTTAGGTGAACGGTTTACACGGTACCGGCTTACAAAAGAGTGTATTTGTCATCAGGGGATATTTTACCCAAGCGAGGTTTTTAAACAATATAAATACAATGAACAATATAAAGTCTCTAGCGATTACCTGTTAAACATACAATGCTGGGCTGACCAATCTTTTAAAAAACACTACTTCCCCATACTCGTAACTAACTTTTCGCAGGGAGGAGCCTCACAGTTATATGAAGAAGTTGATTTTAAAAAGGTATTTCCTTCTATAATTCGTAAGTATTTCGGAACATGGATATACCTCCGATATCTATGGAAATGTCGCAAAGCAAAACGTCTAGTAAGAAAAAATGAGCAATCAACACTTTAATACAGCCCCAATATTATTTTTAATATTTAATCGCCCTGATATTACTAAACGGGTATTTGAACAGATCAAGAAGGCAAAGCCGGAACGACTTTATATCGCTGCTGATGGTCCTCGCAGTTTTAAAGACAATGAAGCTACTTTATGTAAAAAAACTCGGGAAGTAGTTAGCCAGGTGGATTGGGAGTGCGATGTTAAAACCCTATTCAGAGACGAAAATTTAGGATGTAAAGATGCGGTGAGTTCAGCTATTACCTGGTTTTTTAATAATGAGCCTGAGGGAATTATATTAGAGGATGATTGTTTGCCTTCAGATAGTTTCTTTTATTTCTGTACAACTTTATTAGAAAAATACAGAGACGATGAACGAATAGCTCACATAGCCGGAAGCAACTTTCAGGATGGGAAAAAAATTGGTAATGCAAGCTATTACTTTTCAGATTTGTACAATATTTGGGGCTGGGCAAGCTGGAGAAGAGTGTGGAAAGATTACGATGTAAAATTAACTTTGCTGGATGAGTTTGCTGATTCTGATTATGTTAAAAATGCTCAAATTTACTCTCACTATAAATCACATTGGTTAGAGAGTTTTCAAGGCACTAAATCAGGAAAGATTAATACATGGGATTATCAATATATGTTTGCTAATGTAATTAACCATAGAATAGCAATTGTTCCCAATGTTAATCTGATAAGTAATATTGGGTTTGGTGAAGGGGCTACACATACCACAGAAGTAAACGACTTTGCAAATATCCCGGTTTCAGAATTCACGGAAATCACACATCCAAAATATATACTTCCCGATCTTGCTGCAGATACTCATCATATGCATAAAGCTACATGGTCTCCTCCAACCCCTCCAGCTAAGAAAAAAAGGTTTTTATCCAGAATCTGGAAGGCTATTAAAAAAACATTAAAATCTAAGAATAATTTAAAAGGCAAATAATGATTCGAAATTTTTTTAAAAAAGTATCTAAAAAGAAAGATGAATCTTCTTTGAAAGAATTAAATATTGAAGGGTTTAAACTACTAGCTCCAAAGGAGCACATGATTGAGTTTTATTTAAATAAGTATAAATATTACTCAAGAAATCTGGCTCGGATAGCTAAGTATATGGAGTCAAAATATAGTTCATATAATATTATAGATATCGGCGCAAATATTGGCGATTCTATTGCTTTATTACGAGGTGGAAATGTTTCACAACAAATTTTTGCAGTAGAGGGTGAGCCACAGTATTACAAGTTATTAGAACAGAACTTAAAGCAATTCTCGAACATTAAAGCCTTTGAATGCTATTTAGGGGAAGAAACTAAGGAAGAGAAGCTGATTATGCAAACAGAATTAGGCACTTCTAAACTAAGCAAAGATACCGGTCAGGGCATTAAGGTTAAAAAACTTGATGATTTTGTAGACGAGAATAAATTAGAGAATATTAAACTTTTAAAAATTGATACGGATGGGTTCGATTTAAAAATTTTAAGAGGTGCCTGGGATTTATTGAAAACTTCTTCTCCAGTTTTATTTTTTGAATATGATGCCAACTATTTAGATGAAAATGGTGAAGATGCAATTGATATTTTTAATCAACTAGCTTCAATTGGATACAAAAAAATACTATATTATGATAATTTTGGTAGGCTCCTTATTTCGGTTACTACCGATGATAAAGCATTAATAAGACAACTATATGCTTACATCAAAAAAGGGGAAGGGGCATTTCATTATTATGATCTTTGTGTTTTCCACGAATTGGATGAGGATTTAGCCAAACTCGTTATTAAAAAAGAGATGGAATTTTTTCAAGACAAATTTGGTAGAGAAACTACTATATAACATCTTTCATATCTTTAAAAATTAAAGTTCTGCTGGTTTTTGCTACAGCCTTATAATTCAGAGATATGAGGTAGTGGTAAACTTCAGATTGGTTGGTTTGGTCAAGGTATTCAAAAATATCTTCAACTAATAAATAAGTAGGTCGAAATTTTTTCCAATTATTAGATTGAAGGACAACTAAGTCAAGCCCTTCAACGTCTATACTCATGAAATGAATTGTTTGTTCACTAGGAACATATTTTGTTAAAATTTCATGCAAAGGATAAACCATTACCGGTATTCTGTCAGTGATAAAATATTGTTTTTCTCCGTCGCGCTCTTCTGATAGGCTTTTTGAGAAACTATTTAACGCTGGTTCATTAAAACAGTAAAAGGTTAATTCTTCCTTATGCCCACCTATGGCGATGTTTAAATTTATATCCTCAGGCCTATGTTGATTAAATAAATGAATGGCTGAAGGAGTTGGTTCAATATTGATTCCTCGCCAACCTCTATTATAAAAATAGCATGTGTTTGAGTAACGATATGGATGAAACGCCCCAACATCAATATAAAACCCGTTAAGTGCTGACATTTCCTCAAAAAAGGATCGTATTATCATATCCTCTCCATCCTGTGAATATGATTTGAAAATGAATTCTAAATTTGGATCTGGTTCTTTTTTTTTGTTTAAAAATTTAAGCATCGATACGTAATTTATGTTAAATTGATTTAGTGAATACAACTCAAACCATCATCCATCACTATTAAAACCACTAACGATTATAGTAATGGCAGTTGTTGGAGTTTGGTAAGTGTTGATTGTTGACGTAAATATAGAATTTACTTTTAGCTAATTTCTGGGGCAACAAATATGGGTTATAGATTATTGGGTTTTACGTTTTAGTAATTTGTGTCAAGCTTTATAACTTTAGTTATTTTGAGAATAAAATCTCAAACGAACTATGCAATTACCAATTTTCTGTGATTACATAATAATTCTTCTGGACACCTAATTGATTTCAACTTTTTAGTCGTCCGCAAAGATTCTTGATAGTCAATCTCACTGTCAAACTATAATAGCTAGCAAAACAAATGATCTTAGCCCATACCGGATTCTCATGCAGATAACTTAAGCGCTGGTCCACTTTATATTTGTAATAAGTTCTATAGATAGGATTGCGGAGAAAGCTGATACCTTTCGAATTCTTTAACAATATGAATTAACCCTTCTTCATTATTCGCTTGGTGGGCGAACTCAAAACTAACGGTTTTTATAATCATCAGTAAGCTATTACACCAACATAACGTTTACAGTGACGAATGGTCTCCCGCTTACACGAAATGAGGGGTAAGTAATTCGTGTGTGATGGGTCAGTAATAAGAAATGTAAATATGCGTCGTCTCATTTCTTAGAAAAGTTAAGTTTTCTAATAATCGTCATCTCAATCTGTGAGAGAGCTGAATTACTATAATGATTAGCGGCGTTTTCAGTTACAAAATAATACCCTCAAAACAATTCAAACCCTCCGTGGTTTTTCTAGCGTTTATATCCATTTAAACTAAAAAATATTAATGACAAATAACTACGACTACCTTATTGTAGGTTCCGGACTATTCGGAGCCGTTTTTGCACATGAAGCCACCAAAGCCGGAAAAAAATGCCTTGTTATAGATAAACGCGATCACGCAGGTGGGAACATCTATTGTAAAGAGATGGAAGGCATTAACGTTCACTGGTACGGTGCACATATTTTCCATACCAACGATAAAGAGATCTGGGATTACGTAAACCAGTTTACAGAATTCAACCGCTATACCAATTCGCCTGTGGCTAATTACAAAGGAGAATTATACAATCTTCCTTTTAATATGAATACCTTTTATCGCCTTTGGGGAACCAAAACTCCTGCAGAAGCAAAACAAAAAATTGCGGATCAGATAGAGAATATGGGTATTACAGAACCCAAGAACATGGAAGAACAAGCCATGAAACTTGTTGGCCCGGACATTTATGAAAAATTGATTAAGCACTATACCGAAAAACAATGGGGCAGAAAAGCCACTGAGTTACCAGCTTTCATTATCAAACGTTTGCCGGTTCGTTTTACTTACGATAACAATTATTTCAATGATAAATATCAGGGCATCCCGGTAGGAGGTTATAATAAAATTATAGACGGACTATTGGAGGGTATCGAAGTGAGATTAAATACTGATTTCTTTGCCAATCGTGAAGAGTTTAGCAGCTTGGCTGATAAAATCGTGTTCACGGGAAAGATTGATGAATACTTCGGTTACCAGTTTGGGGAATTGGAATACAGGAGTTTGAAATTCGAGGTAGAAACACTTGATCAGGAGAACTACCAGGGAAATGCGGTGTTTAACTATACTGATGAAAATACCCCTTATAACAGGGTTTATGAACACAAGCATTTTGAATTTGGCACACAACCTAAAACTGTAATTACGAAAGAATATCCCCTAAAGGGTTCTAAAGGACTGGAACCTTATTATCCGGTAAACGATGAAAATAATTCTGAAATTGTAAAGAAATATCAGGATTTAGCTAAATCGGAAACTAACGTGATTTTCGGAGGACGCTTAGCGGAATACAGATACTATGATATGCACCAGGTTATTGGCTCGGCTTTGGTTAAGGCTAAAAAGGAACTTGGTGTTGCAAGTCATTCCGTCGAGGCTATGCAATAATTTTCATTAGAATATAATTGTTTTTAATGGCTATGAAGCTATCATGAGCATATTCATTTCGTTTTGTGAGCAGTATGCTCATGATGGTTTCATCAGAGAATATATTGTTTTTAATGGTGATGAAGCTTGCATGAGTTTCTCATCTCGGTTTGTGAGCGGCAAACTCATGCAGGTTTCATTTGCAGGTTTTTAAAATTTAGTAAAAGCCTGCAAATCTCATATGGAAGTCTCTTCTTCCTTGCGATAAAGGATACCACGATTTAAATTCTGATAGAAATTTTTAGCTGGAGCAATTTCCAACCGATTTTTCTCTCTCGCTATTAATTTTGGCAAATCAGAATTTGAAAAATAAACTGTGCCAACGGTTTTGCGCAATTCATCAGTAGTAACTCCCGCAATTTTATTAAACAATGGATGTGTACTAACTGATCGTTTGGATCCCCTACTTTTAGTTTTCAAATCAGATGATTTCTCAATGATATTAATGTCTGT
This sequence comes from Sphingobacteriaceae bacterium, assembly GCA_031382725.1. Classification (GTDB taxonomy): domain Bacteria; phylum Bacteroidota; class Bacteroidia; order Sphingobacteriales; family Sphingobacteriaceae; genus Paradesertivirga. Next base: position 6,281 of record JANMZB010000672.1, read on the forward strand.
TTCCGCAACAAGATCAAGCTGACGCAAGTTTATTGCAAGTGGCTCTGCCTTTTTGATACTTATCAGAGAAATTTCCTGATCTACCTCATTGCCAAATTCATCAAATTTCTTTCCGGGTTTCAGAGTATCACGATTACTGAAGTTTACTATTAAATATCCTAAACTATCAGTCTGAATGCTAGATATACTTTGTGCTGTAGATGAAGTATCGACTTTAATACCAAAATCTCCGGAATACGTAGATTGGCCATTCGCTAAGATATGTTGTAAATGAAGACTGCGGGTTGTCTCAGAATTGCTAATCGCCAGGCTCAGGAAAAACCCTTCCTTTCCGTCGCTTAGAATATCGCCACCCAAAGCATAATCTGTATCTCCGGGAGGAAGAGTTAAAAATTTAGTTGGAAGAAAAGCATTTAATGGTAAACCCTCCGGGCTTATTTTTTGAAAATAAAAATCATATCCTTCTCGTCCATCAATATCGGGCACAACTTTATTCCAAATTACAGTTACACCGCCATCTGCCGCAGGTAAGAGCTTTCCCAAAAACTCATCTTTTAAATCTGCACTAATTACTATTCCGTTTTCTTCCCATAAAATTTCTCCAGCTGAATTTACATGCTGAGCATATATATCCCAGTTGTTATTAGTCAAATCATTTCTCGAATCATTCCACGAAATTAGGGCACCTCCTTTGTTGTCGGAAATAATAAGTGGAGTAATTTGCGAACCTTCTGCACCTGAAACTTTTATGCCCGTTGGTCCCCAAAGAACCTTTCCGGTTGAATCAATTCTCTGAGCGTAAACGTCGGTTGTTTCGTTATTTATTGACCTTTGTTCCCAGGTGATAATTACGCCATTTAGTCCGTCGGAAACAAGTTTGTGTGAAGACCGAATTAAAGTGTCTTTAATGGTTACTGCTACATCTTTTCCCCAGACAGTTTCCCCATATGAATTTATTTTTTGTGTGAAAAATTGAGGAAAAATAGAATCTATCGTAGATGATGTTTCCCAAAAAAGGATGCTTTGATCACCTGAAATAGAAATAGTACCCAATGATGAAGGTTTTGCATTTATTATCGTTGAGGCATTATTTCCCGATTTGGCAATCAACTCTGCCCCAAAACAGAAAAAAATGAATAAAACGATTAAGATGCTCTTCATCAAATGTTTAATAATCCTTATTTAAACAACTTAGTAAAGGTGTACAAAATATTTCTAATTACAAAAAAAGGATAATCTATCTAAATTTTCTACGCATTTTTTCGGAAAATGATACTGCTAATTGCATAGATTAATTTATAAAATACTAAATATTTTAGTATTTTTGATTATGCCATTTGAAGACAATAAAGAATTTTTTAAAGGACGTGGAGCACAGGTTAACACTCATACTAGATTTCAAAAGAACAGATATATAGCTGAGCACATTGAAGGGCTTGACGAAGAAATGCATGAAAATGTAAATACTCAGATTTTTGAAGAGTATCCCAAAAAAATTGTGAGTATTTCGAATAGTCCGGATTTGTCTTTTATGCATTCTATAAACCCCTACCAGGGTTGCGAGCATGGCTGCTTGTATTGTTATGCAAGGAATTCACATGAATATTGGGGGTTTAGTGCAGGCCTTGATTTTGAACGAAAAATAGTAGTTAAGAGGAATGCCGCCCCATTACTAGAACAGTTTTTCAACAAGAAGGATTACGAACCACAAGTTATTATGTTATCGGGCAATACCGATTGCTATCAGCCTATCGAGCGGAAGCTAAAAATTACAAGGTCTTTGTTGGAGGTCTTTCTAAAGTACAAGCATCCGGTAAGTATTATCAGTAAAAATAATCTGGTAGTTCGAGACATTGATATTCTACAGGATTTGGCCAAATTGAATCTTGTTCATGTTACAGTTACTATTAATTCTCTCAACGAAAGTTTGAGACAAAAAATGGAGCCACGAACAGTTACTGCCAGAAGTCGTCTTATGCTTATAAACAAGCTTTCTTCTGCGAAAATTCCGGTTAGGTTAATGATGGCGCCGATTGTGCCTGGCTTAAATAGTGATGAAATACCAACATTAATGAAAGCCGCAGCAGACGAAGGAATTTTAGCAGCCATTTTTACAGTGATCAGATTAAATGGTTCTATAGCCGAAGTTTTTACCGATTGGATTCATAAGACCTATCCTGATAGAGCTGAAAAGGTTCTTCACGCAATAGCGGAATGTCATGGTGGGAAATTAAACGACAGTAACTGGGGACGTAGGATGCGGGGCGAAGGAAAGATAGCAGAAAGCCTGCATCAGCTGTTTCATATTTCGGTTAACCGGTTTTTATCTGGAAGAGCAATGCCGCCTTATAATTTCACACATTTTACACCAAGTGGTGGAAAGCAGATGGGTTTGTTTTAGTTTATTCACGCAAAGCAGGGAAGAAAAAATACGCAATCAGGGAAGTTTGTGTTTCTTGCTGAACTTGTTTCAGCATCTATTTAGGGTGTTAATTTCACTTTAGATCCCGAAATAAATTCGGGATGACGTGTCGCTATAAATCCAATTCCAGCAGTACCGGGCAATGATCTGAATTAACAGCCTCACATAAAATGGCAGAGCGTTTTAAGTTCGGTTCTAACTCTTTAGTAACCATATTATAATCGATACGCCAACCTAAATTTTTCTTTCTGGCTCCTGATCTGAAACTCCACCAGGTATAATGATGAGGATCCTGGTTGAAATGCCTGAAGGAGTCTATAAATCCTGTATCGATAAAATTTTCCATCCATTCTCTTTCTGCCGGAAGGAATCCCGACGAGTTAGCATTAGATTTTGGATTATGGATATCTATTGGCTTATGGCAAATATTGTAATCGCCCGAGATAACCATTTTGGGATGTTCGATTTTAAGTTTGGCGATATAATCCTGAAAATCGGTGAGAAAACGATATTTAAAATCCTGGCGAATATCGCCGCTTGAGCCTGACGGGAAATAAGTACTCATCACCGAAAGCTCTTCGAAATCAGCTCTGATCATTCTTCCTTCAAAATCATAATCGCAATGCCCGCAACCGTACTCGATTTTTAATGGTGTTTTTTTTGAAAGAATAGCGGTTCCACTATATCCTTTCTTTTGTGCCGGATACCAATAATGCTGATATCCCATAAGTTCGATATGCGCTAACAGTTCCGAAAGTTGTTCAGGATTCGCTTTAATTTCCTGTAAACAGACTACATCAGCATCTACAGCTTGAAGCCACAAAAGCCAGTTTTTGCTAAAAGCTGAGCGAATGCCATTTACATTATACGTAACGATCTTCATTTGAAAGATATGAGATTTGAGACATGAGATCCTGTAAGTTTCATATCGGTAATGCTTAAATCATGATGGTTATTTAGATATTATTTTGAGTGATCGGATGACTCAAACATTCAATCACAAAGCAGGAATCAATTATCTGAGTCATCCGATCACTTACCAGTCATAATTAATTTTTTCCGGAAGGCCTCTTTGATCAACTCTTTCTCTAACTTTTTGACCTCACGCTTTTTTAGCAATTTAACTTGCATCTTAATATCCTCTACGGGTCGACTAACTGCATCGGTTTGCGCAGAAGCAATCGCATCCACCTGATCGATTCCTCTAACCACCTCTCCAAAAACAGTATGTTTTTGATCAAGGTGCGGAGTGCCTCCGATGGTTTTATATATTTCGCGCTGGCTTTTCGGAATTTTTTGGTCATGAAGCCTCATCTGTTGCAATCGATTTAGATCTTCATCGCTGAACGTCTTTCCCTGAACTATATAGAATTGGGTTGAACTGGAGGCCTTTGTAGGGTTTCCATCTGTCGCCGCTGCGAGAATACCCTTTTTATGGAAAAGTGCCGAATTAAATTCGGCTGGGATAGTATACGGCAATGAGCCGTTCCCCAACATAACTCCGGGTTTGGCGTTTTTCGAATCCGGATCACCGCCCTGAATCATAAAATCTTTAATAACCCGATGAAAGAGGGTTCCATTATAAAACCCGTTTTTAGCCAGTTTTACAAAGTTATCACGATGTTTTGGCGTTTCATTATAAAGCCGAACTATCGATTCCCCTTTATCAGTTTTTATGCTGACATAATACATCTTGGGTTTCCTGGCATATGTTAATGTGGCAGTCAGGCATAGAAATAGTAATAATATTCTTTTCATGAATTGGGATTTAATAAACATTAAACGAATAATTTGAATTTGCGGTATTATTCGAAATAGTTAACAATTAGCGATTTCATAAGCATTTCCTGCTCAAGCAGCGTATAACTTGGAATAGGCTTAACCAATTTCCAATGTGGCCAACCATCCTGATCCAGGCCCTCGAGTTCGTAAAAGCCCAACTCGCTAAATAAACGGCAGTTTGCAATATGCATCAGTTCTTCTTTTTGGCGCTTAGAAAATTTCTTTGGTCCCTTTCCAAGCTCCTGGACACCGATTAGGAAGAGTATTACCTTTATATCAGGCTCGTCAGAATCGAAGTCTTTCGCCAGGCGTTGCTGCAAAGCCTTAAATTTGTTGTTGATCTCAGCTGGAGTCATATGCTTTCAAAGATACTAAGCTTAATTTATTGGCTGAGTTTTTGTATATTTAAATTAGTACAAAACGCACTCAAGTATGGGCAATTCATGAATTGCCCATACCATAACAACAACAACTTATTCACTCTAATTACCGCTCTATTTAACTGGATTTATTATGTTTATACTTAAATGCCTGATTTGTTGAAAAGTATTTGCAATACCTATTTCAGCTTAAATTTAAATTACTTGCGGTTAAACTGTACAGAAGTTTTCTGGTTCTAATTTATACCGGTTATCGGGGAGTGTTCTTAAATTATTTTAAATGGAAGATGATTTTGAATTTGAGTTCTCTGAAGATCCAAAATTTTCAGTAGAGCGATACGAGGAAATGATCCGGAATCAGGATCAGTACTTTTTTGATGCGCAGGCATTTGAAAACATTATCGATTATTATATCGAAAAAAACGATCCGATAAAAGCGTTGCAAGTTGTAGAATATGCTGTAAACCAGCATCCATTTGCAGCAGTATTTTTTATCAAACAGGCCCAGCTTTTCGTGGTAACAAACCAGTTAGACAGTGCTTTTGAAGCTCTGCGAAAAGCAGAAACACTAGAGCCGTCTGAAACGGATATCTACATCATAAGAGGTAATATTTATGAAGCGCTTGAGCGGCATGAGGAAGCTTTGCAAAATTATCAAAAAGCCCTTGAACTGGCCGAAAGCACTGATGATATTCTTTTGCAGATAGCATTGGTATATCAAAATATGGGCGAGTATGAAAATGCGATCACCTATCTTAAAAGGTGTCTGGAGCAAAATATGGAAAACCAGGATGCGTTATATGAACTGGCTTTTTGTTATGATGTGCTTGACAAGCAGGAAGAAAGCATCCAGTTTTATAATCAGTATATAGATACCGAACCCTATTCTTATGCGGCCTGGTATAACCTTGGCAATGCATACCATAAAATGAGTTTGTATGAAAAGGGAATTGATGCATACGATTATGCTATCCTGATAAAGGAGAACTTTTCGTCAGCTTATTTTAACAAAGGAAACTGTTTGGTGCATTTAGATAAGTTTGAGGAAGCTATTGAAGTTTACAAGCAAACTTTCGAGTACGAACCGCCAAATGCCGATACCTATTGTGCTATTGGCGAATGCTACGAAAAGCTGGAGCAAATGGAAGAGGCCCGCGCTTATTATAAAAAAGCAGTTAAACTGGATGCCAAGCTTGCAGATGCCTGGTTTGGAATTGGCGTAACACTTGATTTTGAAGACAGAAACTTCGAAGCCTTGCATTTTTATAAAAAGGCTTTGGCTATAGACGATAAAAACCCCGATTATTGGTTCGCTATAGCGGATGCGCATTATAAATTAGGTAAGCTTGATGAATCGGAAAAAGCTTACGAAAAAGTGATTGAATACAATCCTCAGGATGTGGAAGCCTGGTTAGATTATTCATCAATTTTATATGAGCAAAGTAATTTAAAGGGAGCTATTGAAACCATTTCGGATGCTATCAAAAACAATCCCGAAGCTGCTGAATTATATTACCGCATGGTGGCTTATTTATTTGCCGACGGACAAACCAACGAAGCAGTGAACTTTCTGGAAATTGCCATGAAAATTGATCCTTCAAAACACGAAATCCTATTCGAATATTTGCCTCAATTACAAAATAATAAAGTTATTATCGATGTAATTAATAGGTATATGCTCTGATAAGAACTTTAAAGTATAAAAGAAATCCAATACCTTTGGGCCCAAATCCGGTATTGGATTTTTTGCTATAAATATGAATTATAATTTAAACGATATTCCTGAAAGAACTCAAAAACCTCGTGGTAATGGCCTTACTATGGTAATGGATAAGGGTTTAAGTATAAGGGAAGTTGAAAATTTTTTAGAAGTAGCTGGTCCGCATACAGATATTGTGAAACTAGGCTGGACTACATCTTTCGTTACTCCAAATCTTGAACTTAAACTAAAAGTATATGACGAGGCAAATATCCCTGTATACTTTGGTGGCACTTTGTTCGAAGCCTTTATAATTCGTAATCAATTTGATGATTATCGCCGCACCCTCGATAAATTCGGGATGAAATTTGCCGAGGTATCTGATGGGTCTATTGATATTCCTCATGAAGTAAAATGCGAATATATCAGTAAACTAAGTGAACAGGTAACTGTTATTTCTGAAGTAGGATCTAAAGATGCGCAGAAGATATTTGCGCCATATAAATGGATTAAATTAATGAACGCCGAACTTGAAGCCGGCTCCTGGAAACTGATAGCAGAATCGAGAGAAGGTGGTAATGTTGGTATTTACCGTGAATCGGGAGAAGTACGTGAGGGTTTGATCGATGAGATTTTAACTCAAATCCCCGATGATAAAATTATCTGGGAAGCTCCTCAAAAAGATCAGCAGGTTTGGTTCATTAAGCTGATTGGTGCCAATGTTAATCTTGGAAATATTGCTCCTGCAGAAGTTATTCCATTAGAAACGATCAGATTAGGTTTACGTGGCGACACATTTAATCATTTTCTTAGTCAGATTCCCAGCACATAAATGAAGACATACGGGTTGATAGGATTCCCTTTGGGGCACTCTTTCTCTAAAAAGTATTTTACAGAAAAGTTTGAAAGAGAGGGATTGGAGGACTGTAAATATGAACTTTTTCCGCTTGAAAACATTAGCGATATTCAGGAATTGATAACTGCTAATCCGGATCTATGTGGTATAAATGTAACCATTCCACATAAAATTGGGATAATGTTTTACCTGGATAAAGTAACGCCTGAAGCAAAAGCGATTGATGCTGTAAATTGTATTAAAATCATCAATCATAAACCGGTCGAATCGTTTTTTACAGGAGAATTTACATCGATGAAGGTGAGGCTGGAAGGCCATAATACTGACGCCTACGGTTTTGAAGCTTCTTTAAAACCGCTGTTAAAGAAATATCACAACAAAGCTTTAATATTAGGAAGTGGCGGGGCCGCCCGTGCTGTAGCATTTGTATTGGAAAAACTTCATATTAGTTTTCAAATCGTATCCCGTAAGGCCGGGCGCAAGCAGATAAAATATGCTCAACTCAATCAGGAAATAATGAAAGAGCATTTGCTGATAATTAATACTACTCCATTGGGAATGTCGCCCAACGTAACGGCCTGCGCTGATATTCCATACGATTATATTACCGAGAAGCATTTATTATACGACCTTGTTTACAACCCGGCGGAAACCGAGTTCTTAAAACGTGGTAAGGAGAAAGGTGCGACCATAAAAAATGGTGAAGAGATGCTTCATTTGCAAGCAGAAAAAGCCTGGGAAATCTGGAATACTTAGCATGAGATATATTCTCTATATATCAATTTTATTTATCACCTTTTCAGGATGCTCTTCCGGAAGTGATTATTCTCCAAAGCCGAGAGGCTATTTTAGAATAGAATTACCTGAGAAGAAATATCAAACGTTCAACAGCGATTGTAAATTTTCGTTTGATTATCCGGTTTACGCTTCAGTTGTGGCCGATAGCTCTAAAGAATCTAAACCCTGCTGGCTGAACGTTGCTTATCCACGTTTTAACAGCCGTATCCATTTAAGTTATCATCCCATTTCTTCAGAGAAAGCATTTAACGCAATTGTTGAAGATACTCGGAAACTGGCCTTTAAACATACCGTAAAGGCCACTGCTATAGACGAAGCCTGGATATCATATCCGGATAATAAAGTGTATGGTACTTTTTATTCGATTAAAGGGAATACTGCATCAGCCATTCAATTTTACTTAACCGACAGCACAAAAAATTATCTTAGAGGGTCACTTTACTTTAATGAACTACCCCGACAGGATTCGATACAGCCTGTGCTGGATTTTATCAGGAAGGATATAGATGTGATGATTAAATCTTTTAAGTGGAAGGGTTGAGAAACCAAAACGAATTTGGTTTTAGTTTTGATTATATTAGTTAAATGGAACTATCGATTGCAAAAGAGAAATATAAGTACTCTAATCAAGTAAAGGAAAGGGTATCATACGAGAGATGGGTGCAATATATAGATGCGAATCAATCTTATTATTCTTGGCTTGAAGAGACAGAAGTAGGTAAGGAGAGGGTTTCGAATATAGACAAGATACCATTGGCGTTTAGAGAGGGTATTTTGTTACAACTAAACAAGTCACAGGCCTTAGCTGAATTCAATTTAAAAAAAGGGTACCACGAGATTGTAGTAGATTATCATGGAGATACGGGGGTAATTTCTATAACTATCATGAAAAAAGTTATAAAAGAGCATCTTAAAGAATTTCTAAATATGGCGCAAAGCTTAGATGCTTATTTGTTAAATCACGGTGATGAAGTAATAGACGATGTTTAGCGCAGGCTGGCGTTAGCAAAGGGAAACTCCTTATTGACTTCAGACAATGGAGCAGAGTTATGAGGGTATTTAGTAATGTATGGAAGTGCTTAAGACCAGATTTTCAACTATTCAGAATAGGCTCATCGCTGTAGAATGATAATTAGAAATGGTAATTATACCCTTTATCAGGGACAGGAACTGATAATAATAGAGTCGAGGGATGAGGTGCCGACCAGAGATACTGAGAAAATGGTTTCGATTTGCTATTCGTGTCAGGCTAATGTTGCGTTAGAAGGGTTCATTAAGCACCCTTATGAAGTTTTGTTCTGCAAAGGCGTCTATGTATCCGAGCTTAGGAATGCGTTTTTTCTTCAAACTTACGGGCATTATAATGGGCATACTGTTAAAGTCTTCTCAATAAAAAATAATGAAACTATGGTCTACATAACCACTATAGACAAAGATGTGGCTTCTAAGTATTCCTTTTTTGATATGCAAGGACATTTCGGAAAAGATGTTGTATTAACTGAATTAGGCAATTTTTGGGAGGAAAAAACTGAATCAACGTTCGCAACTCTTTAGCATAAAGAGGAATTGTAGTTTTAGAAAAATAACGCATCAATTCGGATACAATTATTCTCAAGGACTTTCTACTGGTACATTCCGTATGCTGGCGCACAGGTGCCGCGTGTGAGAATTGATAAAAGAGGTATCTATGATTATCCGAAAAAAAAAACCAAACTTCATACTTCACAATTTCTTGTTGGGTTTAGCTTTAAATTCTAAAAGCGTAATAATTTAACACACGTTGTTCTGTAAACGCATTTAGCAGTTCCCGTGTTCCACCCCACCTTGATGTTCCATTTTGGAATATCAACTCTTTATTACTTACTTGGAACATAAAGTCTTATTCCGCCACCTCAACCCTCATTCCCACATCCCTAACCTCTCTTAATGGGTTATCTCTCATATTCTGCTCAAATTCAAAAATATAAGTTCCCGGAGAGGGAAATTTATATTTTTCTCTGAATAGTAAGCGGTAGGAATAAATGTTTCCGGCGCCGCTTCCAAGCCATTCTCCATCGGGGTAAGCCACTTGAAACTCTTTACGTTCGGTCGATTTTTTACCGTCGCGCGAGATTTGATGGATGCGAACAAAAATATTTGAGTAACGGTAATCTGCGGTATGTCGAAGATTCATGTAGAGGTTATAAGCCTTGCCAGAATCGTCGATTTTCACCGGGACGCTTACCTTTTTTATGTAACTCCAGTTTCTACTGCTAATCTCTTTGTAAACGTCGACTATCGAATTATCCACACAACTTGTAATAGTTACCACGATCAACAGAATTAAAAACGGCTTCAATCTGGTAAGCAAATTACTCATTAGGTTTTGGCTTGTTATTATTGAACCGGCGTTTATTACGATTACGGCTTTTGTTGGCCTGATTTGGATTTACCTGATTTGGTTTTTCACCTTCAGGAGTTACAGCGGCTACATTAACTACAGCTTCTGATGAAACAGAAGCATTTTCAGCTGGTCTTCCTTCACCCTGTGGTCGGCCGTTATTGTTGCTTTTTTTCTTTTTTCTCTTATTATTGTTTGATCTTCGTTCATCCAAACGTGTGATGCTATCCTGCCCCACAACATTTTCGTAATCGAGTACTTTCTGAACCGGCGCTGCGGATAATTCTACAGCCTCATCTCTTAAATCTTCGGGCTTTTTACCATCTCTATTGAGCTTTTGGATTTCTTTTACCCGACTGATTGCTACAGGTATCCAGTTTTCGTCCTTCGGATAACTGAACCACATCAGGCGTTTAAAAATATCGGTTTTTTGAAGCCTTGCTGTTCCTTTAATCGTTTCGAGTCTTTCAACTTCATCCGGTATGTCTTTCAAGGCATCCATATAAGTATCAAGTTCATAGTTAAGGCAGCATTTCAATTTTCCGCATTGGCCCGCAAGCTTCAAGGTATTTAAAGAAAGGTTTTGATATCGGGCCGCCGAAGTAGAAACCGTTTTGAAATCGGTAAGCCAAGTTGAACAGCATAATTCTCGTCCGCAAGAGCCTATTCCCCCTAAACGGCTGGCTTCCTGGCGCATTCCAATCTGGCGCATTTCAATCCGGATACGGAAAGTTTCGGCCATTTTTTTGATGAGCTCCCGAAAATCTACACGCCCTTCGGCTGTGTAGTAGAAGGTTGCTTTTGTTTTATCACCCTGGTAATCTACGTCGCTCAATTTCATGGATAAACCGAGTGCAATGGCCAGTGTGCGAGCCCTGTGCATAGTTTCCCATTCTAAATCTTTTGCTGCCTTCCATTTATCTACATCGGCAGGGGTAGCGCGGCGGATAATCTTTTTCGTGATATCTTCCAGTCGCATATGCTTCTTTTTTATCTGCATACGCACCAGCTCTCCTGTTAAAGAAATATGGCCAACATCGTATCCTCCGGTAGCCGTTTCGGTTACTACCAACTCGCCGTTTTCAAGGTAATGGTTCTCGTAATTGATATAAAAATCTTTACGCGATCCTTTAAACTTTACTTCGACAATGTTAAAGGCTTTATAATTTGATGGCATGTCCATATGCGACAGCCAGTCGTAAACATCTAATTTGCTGCACCCGTTAGTAAGGCATGAACCATTACTTTTGCAGCCTGCAGGCGTACATCCGCCCGTTGAACATGAACCACATCCCATTTAATTATATATATGTTGAGTTCCGCTAGTTAGCGGAAGCGTATTAAACTTTAATATTTTTATAAACTGCAAAGATACATCTAAAAACAAAATTTTAGGATTTGCATTCCGTTCGATATGATAGTGAGCTTTTTCCAGCTCGTTTATAATTGCTTCTGCCTTTGCCAGGTTTAAGGTTTTGCTAAAGTTAACAACAAATTCCTTTTCATTTCCAGGAAGATGAACAAGATCATGAGCACCCGATAAAACCAGCATCACTTCGCGCATTATTTTGAGACCGTATTTTACCAGGTTTTTCTGATTTTCGCGTCCGTAACGGGAAGCACCATCAGAAAACTCAACCACCTGTAAACCCCGATTGGCAAAACACATTCTTAACCAGTCGGAAAAGATCCCGAAATTATTATTACTCTCTTCATTACTAAGCGTTAAAGCGGTTTGAATATTGCCCTCGCTTAAATAGGCAATGCGGCTGGCTTGATCCTCAGACAAGCTTTTTTTCGTAGTCAAAAAATCAGCGACTTCTTTATCAGCCAGTCTGTGAATCTTTATCAGCTGCGTTCTTGAAAGAATGGTATTTAAAATCTGATCCTGATTTTGGGCCACCAAAAGAAATAAGGTTTTCTGTGGAGGCTCCTCAATGAGTTTAAGCAAAGTGTTACCCGCCTTATCTAAATACTCGGGCAGCCACATAATCAAAACTTTGTATTCGGCTTCAAATTGCTTCATACTTAGTTTTTTAATGATTTGATGGCATTCTGAAATATTAATATTCGCCTGTTTATTTTCAGCTTCAAGCTGATTTCTCCATTCATCTAAACTTAAATATGGGTTAGATAAAAAAGCTTCGCGCCATTCTTCAATAAAATTAATGGCAGAATCATCTTTATGCTTCGCAAAAAAAGGATAGGAGAAATGTAAGTCGGGATGTATTAATTTTTTATACTTCCGGCAGGAAGAACATTCGCCGCAGCTGTCGTTCGGCAAACGGTTGTCGCAAGAAATGTATTGAGCATAAGCGAGCGCAAGCGCCAGGCCTCCTGATCCTTCGGGAGCTAAAAGCAATTGGGCGTGGCTTACCCGGTTTTCCGTAACGGATTGAATTAGATGTTGCTTTACTTCGCTTTGTCCTACAATTTCAGAAAACTGCATAAGTTGCAAAATAGTAATTAGAAGTGAGATTGGAAGAAACAAGATGAAAGAGCCAGGACTCAAGAATTGGCTCTATCATTTGCTGAAAAGATGTTAGATTTGAGAGTAATGCGAATTTTGTTTCTTACTTCTTAAATCCCACTCATGCCCCGAATAATGGCCTTTGATTACGGTACGAAGCGAACTGGTGTTGCAGTTACAGATCCACTCCAGATAATTGCCACGGGACTAACCACAATTCATCCTAAGGATGTAATCGACTTCCTCAAAAAATATCTGTCTACAGAATTTGTTGAATGTTTTGTAGTTGGGGAGCCTAAGCAAATGGACGGAACTCCATCACAATCAGCACAACATGTTAAGGGTTTTATCACCAGCCTAAAAAAGAACTTTCCGGGTATACGGATAGAAACGGCCGATGAGCGCTTCACTTCAAAAATGGCTTCTGAAACGGTATCGCAAAGCGGTTTAAAAAAATCCGACAGGAAAAATAAAGAACGTTTGGATACTATTTCGGCAACTATCATTCTTCAATCTTATTTAGAGAAAAGAAATTATACAGGGATGTAAAAAGCTATCTTCATTGCATCTAATTGTTAATCAAAACATTATGATTAAATGCCTTGTGGGAAATCAAAATTCCTATATTTGCGGCCATGGAACTGCTTGCCTCTGAAATGCAGACCTATCTTGAGCAGCATTGTGAACCGGAACCGGAACTGCTTAAGAACATAAACCGTGAAACGCATTTAAAGGTGCCTATGCCCCGTATGCTTTCAGGGCATTATCAGGGTCGTGTCCTGAGTTTTTTAAGCAAACTTGTATCTCCCACAAAAATTTTAGAAATTGGAACTTTTACTGGTTATGCTACGCTTTGCTTAGCAGAAGGCTTGAATGACAATGGGTTGATACACACCATTGATATTAATGAAGAGCTTGAAGAAAGAGTGAAACTTTATTTTGCTAAGTCACGTTACATCAAACAGATAAAATATCATATTGGAAACGCCGTTTTGATTATTCCAAAACTTGATGAGGTTTTCGATTTGGTGTTTATTGACGCTGATAAGAAAAACAATGAAACGTATTACGACTTAGTTTTTGAGAAGGTAAGAAAGGGAGGCCTCATCATAGTCGACAATGTACTATGGAGCGGTAAAATTACTTCTGGAGCTAAAGATAAGTACACAGAAAATATTCGTTGTTTCAATGAAAATATAAGTAAGGATCAGCGCGTAGAGAAATTAATACTTCCTGTTCGCGATGGTTTATTCATAATCCGTAAACTGTAAAAACATGATTAAAAAAATTCTAATCATTTGCCTTTCACTGGTGTATTTCAACACTTCGGTATCGGCACAGTCGGCTGCCAAAAAATATATACAGTTGTATAATGAAGCGGCTATCAAAACAATGAATGAATATGGAATACCTGCCAGCATTGTTTTAGGAGTGGCCATTCATGAGTCTGCCAGTGGCAATAGCAAAATCGCGAAATACCTTAATAACCATTTTGGGATGAAGGGGAAAAGCGGACCAAAGCCTATTAAGTCCGCTTATAAGGGGTATAATGGTGTAGAAGACTCTTATGCAGATTTCGCGTCATTATTGAAAAAACGGTTCTCCAGCCTATTTGTTAAATATCCTGTAAACGATTACAGAAGTTGGGTATATGGCATACATCGCGGCGGTTATGCTGCAAGCGGAACCTGGGCCAGCCAGGTAATGGCGATTATAAAAACGTATAAGTTATATGAATACGATGCACCTTTTAGTCCTGTAATATCAAGGGGGGAAAAGACGGCACTTTTAGATGATTACATCATCAATCAATCGGGAGTTTATTTTGTAAAGAGTGGAGATAATCTGCAACTTTTGGCAAAGCGGTTTAAAACTACTGTAGAAGATATTAAACAAAGGAACGGATTAAAATCGTCCATATTAACAATCGGACAACAATTGAATTTTTGATACTGATGAGGGTAATTTTATTTATAAGTTGTGCCATGCTTTGCATGTCTTGCACAACATCTAAGGCGGTGATTGTATCAAAAAAACCAGCAATTACTCCGGTAAAAGTCGCAACTAAGCGGCCGCTTTCTCAAACATCGTTAGAATATATCGAGCGCTTTAAGGGTATTGCCATTGAAGAAATGCTGAAGAGTGGGATCCCCGCCAGTATTACACTTGCTCAAGGATTACATGAGTCGGCAAGCGGAAACAGCACACTTGCTACCGAGGCGAATAATCATTTTGGTATAAAATGTAATAAAGACTGGACAGGCCCAACCATTAATAAAGACGATGATGCAAAAGGTGAGTGTTTCAGGAGTTATGATAACGCTGAGCAATCTTATCGAGATCATACTGAATTTTTAAAGCGCGCCCGTTACGTTTCATTGTTCCAATTAGACCGGAATGATTACAAAGGATGGGCGTATGGTTTAAAGCAAGCTGGTTATGCTACCAATCCAAAATATGCAACGTTGTTGATTGATTTAATCGAGCGCTATCAACTCGACCAATATGACAAAGCTGAAAAAAACACTTTAGCTCAAAATACCCGTGAAGAGAAGGTAATTGCAGAAATTATAAAGGAAGAGCCTAAAAAGCCAATCACCGAGGCTGAAAAATTGCCTCTTGAAATGAAAATATACGAAGTAAAAAAAGGCGATACACTTTATACTATAAGTCGCCGTTTTGGTTTAACAGTTGACGATGTTAAAACTTTAAATTCCCTTCAAAGCTCCGATCTCAAACTTGGTCAGCTTTTGGTTGTTTCAAAGTAGTTAATAAGTGTTAAACTACAGGTTCCCTGTAAAACAAAGTGTTAGCTTTAAGCTTGAAACGTATCTTATTCTTTCTTCTATTACTGTGTTTCACACAAAGGATTTTTTCGCAGGAAAAGCAAGTACAGGGAATTGTATTCGATGCTGATAGCAAACAACGACTGTCCAGAGTCTATATCTATAATACCAGAACACACAAAGGCTTCTATAATAATATTAAAGGAGAATTTACTACAACAGCTAAAGCGGGCGATATTCTGGTAGCAGCTTTACAAGGCTTTGCGGTTGATACTGTAACTGTTAAATCTCAACCCGCAGTACTTTTCTACCTCAAAAGAACCGGTATTTTACTCAAAGAGGTGACCATTAAAGACACTACATTAAGTGCTAAAGAAAGATTAAAACGTTCCCAGGAAGAGTTTAAAGACGCTTACCGAAAAGGAAGCACAAAAGACCTTCTCCAAATTGGAGGCCCTAATGGAACAGGCGGTGCAGGCTTAGGAATAGATGCAATATGGAGTCTTTTAAGCAGAGAAGGTAAAAATGCCAGATATCTCCAGAAAATCATAGAGGCAGATTACAGGGAGCAGATAATACGATATCGCTTTAGCCAAAGTTTAGTTAGCCGCGTAACAGGTTTAACCGATGATGATGCCTTAACCGATTTCATGGTTCAATATAAGCCATCGTATAACTTCATCTTAGAAGCCTCCGATTATGTTTTGATCGGATTCATAAGAAATTCATTCGAGCGATACAAAAGAAAGCCAGGTGCAAACCGGCTTCCACCACTAGTGCCCGTTACTTTAGAATGAAGTTTCCGGTACTTCATATCCCATTTTTACCTATTGCCGGAATGGCTTTATTTCCCTTTATCTTAATCAAAAAGATAAATTATAAAGAGCAGCAGCATTTCATTTATCATGAAAAAATTCATTTGGTTCAGCAAATAGAAATGCTGCTTGTAGGATTTTACGTGATATATCTTTTAAATTACCTGGTAAACCTTTTTATTTATCGAAATCACGAAAAAGCATATTTGAATATCGTCTTTGAAAAGGAAGCCTATACTATGGATAGTGATTTATCCTACTTAAAAAGAAGAAAGTTTTGGGGATGGATCAAGTTTATCTAATTCAATCGTTACTTACGTCAATTAGTCTTGAATTCAAATATTAATGATTTTTCTTTTCTTTGTGCTGATGCGAAGGATTTCGATTTTATTACTTTTTTTTCTTGTATCCAGCTTTGCCTACTCTCAGGAAACTCAAGTTGATACAAGTCAACTAGATGGTTTAAAGTTATATCCTAAAAAAAATATTCTACCGGTAAGAAGACCGGTTTTGCAATTACTACCAGTACCAGTCGTAAAATCTGAATTGGATCTCAAAATAAATTACTGGAAGAATTGGTTCTCTTTCGGGATTAATATGAACCAGGCTGCTTTTAGCGATAACTGGCAGGGGGGCGGCGTTAATTCGATTGCTGTTGGAACCCAAACCAACTTTAAAGCTGATTATACAAAAGAGGATAAAACCTTTTTAACAGAAGTAATCTTGCAGTATGGCAAGCTTCAAAATAAAGGGCAATTACAGCGAAAGACGAACGATCGCATTTTTTGGGATAATAAAGTATCGGTAAAATTGTCAAAACACTGGTCCTTTTTCGGTTCCTTAAACTTCGAATCACAATTCGATAGAGGTTTTTCGTATAAAAAAGACGCAAAGGGAAATGAAACTCAAACACTAATCTCACGATTTATGGCGCCTGGATATCTGACCGAATCCTTAGGTTTTGAGTTTAAAACAAGTAAAGCTTTTTGGTTGCGTATTGGAACCGGAACCGCCCGACAAACATTTGTATTGGATCGGGACCTTTATCTCACAAATCCAAAAAATTACGGAGTTACCCCGGGAAAAGGGGTGAGAAATGAAGTGGCTTTGCAGGTGGTTACCAATTTTGAAAGAGATATCGCAAAAAATATAGCATTAAAAACCAGGCATTCGATGTTTGCGAACTACGAGAAATTAGAAAAAATAGATCAACGTCTTGATTTAACACTACAAGCCAAGGTCAATAAAATTGTAAATGTTACCATAGGCGGAATTGCAGTTTATGACGATGATGCCAGCACGAATGTTCAGGCCAGTCAGGCACTTTCTTTGGGCATTATGGTTAAGCTGCCTCAATAAAACTTTTTGCGATTTTTTTTGATATCCAAATAGTCGATGTAATACAGAACCTTAACCGAAAGACTGTTATTCTGTGGCGAATTTACAGTTGTTTCAAAGTTGCGGCCGTAGGTTCTGTAAAGCGTGTTTCCGTTGCTTTCCTCAAGATTTTTGTAGGTAATGTTCAGTTCACTTCCAGGCGCAAATTGCCAGGTATAGGTCATGTCGATATTAAACACATTATAATTTTGATTTTTGTTCTTCGGGTACACGGGATAATCACTTAAAGTTCCGTCGTTATTCAAAGAGTAATGTTGCCTGTTTTCCCTTTCAGACCAGTAATGTCGCGCACGAAGTATCAAACCCATACGAGGATTAAAGGTATATCTGGTGCCTAAAATGGCTTCCACGGTCTGGCGATCGTATCTGGAAAAAATAATATCTTTCTTTTTTGTAGTTTCATCAACATAATTATCAACCCAACCCGCATAGTTGAAACCCGGTTCAACAACAACCTCTGTATTAATAGAAAATTTATCATTCACACGGTACGTTTGCCAGGTCCCCCATCCCCATCCCCATCCATCAAATAGAGATCTATCCGTTAAGGCAAGAAAGCCTCCCAATTGGAAATCTTTAGTACGATTTGTATTTACAGTTGAGCGAATGAAACGCTGCGCAGGCGCTTTAAAGACTCTGCCGCTGTTGCGGGATTCATAAAAATCGTTCCCTTCAAAATTATAGCTTGCCCGAAGATTGAGTGTCCAAAAGTTTTTGAATTGAATCCATATACCTGGTGCTACTTGCGAAGACTGATATTCTCTTTTGCTTAACCTTTCGGTATAAAATATCTCCATCCAACCTTCAATCTGATTATACCATTTGCCCGGAGTGTAAACGTTGTAACGCATACCTAAAGCGTTTTCTACATAATTGTTATTGGTAAAAAATCCCAGGTCGCTCGGATTAAATTTTTTGTCGCTCAGCTCCTGACTAAGATTCCAGTTAAAACTGCCGCTTTGCTTCCCAAAAACAAGTTCGTAATTTATTCCATTTTGAATTCCGGTTGTTCCATTCTGCGATTGATGACTCATTTTGGTTTCTCCGGAAATGAAGTATTTATTTTTCTTATCGTTGATGTTGAATAACAAAGCCGCTACATTGGCATCATAAGATGAGCCTTGTCTTAAAGTATTGGCATTAAGAAACGTAACAGATGAGTTGTTTTTTAACGTTTGATCTAATACAAAAATATTGTAATTAGTTAGCGGCTGGGTTTCGGCTAATCGTTCTGTATTAGCGAGCGTGTCTTTAATGGAGGAAAACATCCTATTGGTAACGGCATTAAAAACTCCAATTCCTAAACCCTTACTTGTACGGCCTGAAATTTTTGTTGCGTTGATGAGTTTACTTCCGGTAGGATTTCTTGTAATGATTTCATTCGCGTTTTTATCACCTGCTAGATAACTATAGTTGGGTTCTATGCCTATACGCCGAGAATAAAACAGATTTCCCTTGTTAAACATTTCGGTTCCCTCTGTAAAAAACTGGCGCCTTTCGTCAAACTTTATGTCGAAAGGCGTTAAGTTTAAAACCCTGTTATCAGATTGTACCTGTCCGAAGTCTGGCACTAAAGTCATATCTAAAGTAAAGGCGTTATTTAAACCGTATTTAACATCCATACCCCCATTAAACTTTGAATTCACATTATTTATATCCGAAACATTGTAAGGGTAATGGGTAGTATTATTTGAGATATAAGGTGAAAAAGAAAGCCTGACAGGCGCTTTGATATTTTCAATATTCGTCAACTCGCCTTCCTGATTGATAAATCCGCTTTCTTTAGGGTTTATATTATTCCAAAATGCTTGCTGATTAAATTTTTGGCGTCGTCTCATGAAGTTAATCCCCCAAGTCTGAACCTCCTTACTGGAGAATCGTAAAGCAGAATAAGGGATTTTCATCTCCGCCGACCAACCCTTATCATCAATTTTTACTGCACTAAACCACACCGCATTCCAATTTTCGTCTTCGTTTCCGGTTTGGGAATATTTAGCGTCGAATTGAGAGCCTGCTGCTGTTAGGTAAAATCCTGTTCCATTAATCTTATCATGGTAAGTGTCAAATACTACTCCAATAAAATCTGCATTTCCAATCTGATCACGAGGAACAATTTGCCTGGCGATGCTATCAGGATTAATTTCGTTCATCCTTGCGTAGACATAAATCGCCGCATCGTCATACAATATTTTAACTTCAGTGGTTTTGCCTTCTTTCTCGATAGTTCCAGGAGTAGGTCTTAATTCTATAAAATCTTTGCCCGACTCAGCGTGCTTCCAGGCTTCATCATTTAAAAGTCCATCTATTTTTATTGTCTGAGTGGTACGTTGTGCGCGAAGTTGTTTTATAGAAGTTTGAGCAAAGGAAGAGCCGCCCCAAAAAAGCAGTAAAACAGAACAGGCAGACTTCAGATTTAATAACATTATTGAAAAAGACGTTTGAAATAAGAATACGTTACCAGATTTGCCGCAATATGCCACAAATAAATTAGCGGTAAGGTTAAAAATGGTTAAATTTACAGGCTGTTTAAAGCGCATAAAGGATGTTTGAAAACTTACAGGATAAACTCGACAGAGCATTTAAAGTACTAAAAGGTCAGGGTACGATTACGGAGATTAACGTGGCCGAGACCATGAAAGAGATTAGAAAAGCTCTTTTAGATGCCGACGTAAATTATAAAACTGCTAAAGCGTTTACCGATGAAGTAAGACAAAAAGCACTTGGTGAAAACGTATTAACTTCCGTTTCCCCGGGACAGTTGTTAACCAAAATAATGAATGATGAGCTCGCCGAGCTTATGGGTGGTTCTGTTACCGAATTAGAGATCAGCACAAATCCAACCATTATTCTTATTGCAGGCTTAAACGGTGCAGGTAAAACCACTTTTAGTGGGAAGCTTGCAAACTATCTGAAAACTAAGAAAGGAAAGAAGCCGCTGTTAGTAGCAGGCGATGTATACCGACCTGCGGCGATTGATCAGTTACAGGTTTTAGGAGGACAAATAGATGTTCCGGTGTTTGTGAACCGCGATTCTAAAGATCCGGTTGGAATTGCACAGGAAGGTATTGCTGAGGCAAAACGCAACGGAAACAACGTGGTAATTATTGATACAGCCGGCCGGTTAGCTATCGACGAAGCAATGATGAATGAAATTGCTGCGGTAAAATTAAGTACTAACCCGCATGAGATTTTGTTCGTTGTTGATGCCATGACGGGACAAGATGCGGTTAATACCGCGAAAGCGTTCAACGACAGGCTCGACTTTTCGGGTGTGGTTTTGACCAAGCTCGATGGTGATACACGAGGTGGTGCGGCGCTATCAATAAAATCTGTGGTTAACAAACCGATCAAGTTTATTGGTACGGGTGAGAAGATGGAAGCGCTTGATGTATTTTATCCCGATAGGATGGCATCGAGAATTCTTGGAATGGGTGATGTGGTATCGCTTGTTGAAAGAGCCCAGCAACAGTTTGACGAAAAAGAAGCTGCCGAACTTCAAAAGAAAATAAGAAAGAATAAATTCGATTTCAACGATTTCCTGGGCCAGATTCAACAGATAAAGAAGATGGGAAATATGAAGGATTTGGTTGGGATGATTCCCGGAGTTGGCAAAGCTGTGAAGGATATGGATATCGATGACAATGCCTTCAAACCTATCGAAGCCATTATCCGCTCGATGACACCTTTCGAGCGCGAAAATCCTGATTCTATTAATCAAAGTCGCAGGGCAAGAATAGCTAAAGGTTCAGGAAACCCGCTGTTGGAGGTAAACAAATTGATAAAGCAGTTTGAGGATATGAGAAAGGTGATGAAGCAGTTTAGTAACCCGGCCCAAATGGCGAAAATGATGAAGGGGATGCCGAAAATGCCGTTTGGGAAGTAAGATTCAAAAATTTGGGGTTGGTCATGCTGAACTTGTTTCAGCATCTCTGCATATACTTAAATTTTTATGTTGCAAGATCCCGAAATAAATTCGGGATGCCCCCCACACGCCCAATGTCATTAAGTTAATAGGTTGGTGGGGACACCAACCTCGGCGTCAACCCGGTGCCGGTGTCCCCACCGGCATCTCAAAACTCTTAACTTAATGACATTGCCCACGCGCCTAACCCGCTTTAGTCTCAATTAAAATCTCAGAAAGCGTATTATTAAGCTTATGCTCCGCGAAGTAGCGGTACAGCGCATCTTTTAAATCAGGCATTAAAAGTCCCTTTTCGCTCCCTAGCACACTATAAAATGGTCTTTTAGCAGCATAATTAAAATCCGCCACAGGTGCAGCGGTTATCAGATTCGAATCCAGTCTCCCCAATTTAGCAACTTGTATTGCTAACGAGGCCCAGGTCATTTCTCCCTTATTGGCTAAATGCCAGATTCCGCATTCATCGTCAAGCATCAAATCCAGGCTGGTGTGAACCAAATCGGGAACGTAGGTTGGTGAGATAACTACATCATTAGCAGCTTTAACGAATTGCTGATTCTTCAGCGAAGAAACTACATGCGTCACAAAGTTATATTGATCCCATGGTCCGAAAAAGGCACTGGTTCGGATGATTAAAGCTGAAGGATCGCGCTCTAAAACATATTCCTCAGCCCGTGCTTTACTTTTTCCATAGATATTTAACGGAGATACTTTGTCGCTTTCTAAATAGGATTTGGTTTTTGATCCGTCAAAGACCAGATCAGAAGAGAATGTTAAAAGCTTAAAATTATATTTCGCAGAAAGGTTCGCTAGGTTTGCGGGCCCGTGAGTATTTGCGATATAACAACTGTTGCAATCACCTTCGGCATCGTCTACACGAACGTAGCCTGCCGCATTGATAATAGCCCAGGGGCGTTTTTGCGAAATAACTTTTTCGATATGTTCAGGCACAGACAGATCTAAATCTTTTCGGTCTAGTAATTCATAATGAATGCCGCGAAGTTCGCAAAGCTTCGCAAAAGCTTTCCCTAAAGTTCCGGTTTTACCAAGAATTAGAACTGGTTGCGAATTTTTAGAATCGTTGCTAATCTGTCGAATATTATTTCGGAAATAAAGTACTCTGATATCTTTCTTCCACCAGCCTTTTCCATTTAATACCGGATGATTATAAGCTTCATCCGTAGTAAAAGATTTAATTAAATTTGCCAGAGCTGTAGGGCGTGGTTGTTTAGATCGAAGGTCAAAAACACCCGATTCGTACTTGCCTTTAACTCTGGTTAAAAGTTTATTCCAGCCATACGAACCAAGTACTGCCCAAGCCGTAACAGCTCGCATATCCACACCCTCGCTCTTAAGTTTACTACTGGTATCCCAAATTTCTTTTAGCCAGCGCATTTGCTCTTCGCGGGTGCAGCCTAAATGTGCTTCGGTAATAGCAATCGGAATTTTAAAATAATCCCAGGCTTCTTTCAATAGTCGATAAGCGCCCGTTTCTTCATCCAGATCGACTCTTACTGCCTCAACATCGGCGTAGCGATGTCTTTGATTTCCCCCGCGAGTGCGAGGCGGATATTTCTTTATATCCTCATCAATAAACCTTTCAGAAGTTAGGTAGTGATTGAAGCCTAAAATATCGGGAGGACAAGGGTTATCAATAAAATATTGCAGTTCAACAGGACTAATACCGCATTTGATGGTAATGTAACGCCACAAAGAATGTTGCTTATTTACCCTTCCAAGTAACAGATCAAAGCTTAACCACCGACGCTTATTTTCGAAGTTTGCCTGATATCTTAATAAAGATGTACTGTATGTTTTGCCTAAATCTTCAGTCTGTACAAGCTTCGCATTCGGATTAATTTTCCTGATAGCGGCCATAGCCAGTACAGTGGCTTTGGTTTCGTTAAGAAGGAGGCGGATAAAGGATTTATCCGAATTTAAATGCGGATACCAAAAGCCGTACAAACCGCAAAATCTGGCGGTTGTAAGCGGCTCGTTAATAGGCGTATAATAGTCAATCCAAGGGAATTTTTCCGCAACTTTTGTAGCATAAGCTTCCAAGCCAATGGCGAATTCATCCGAATTTATCGGAGCGAATTTTGGTCCGCCGCCATGATGTACCAAGCCCACAATAGGATCAACACCAAGCTCCCGAAGGTGGCTTAAGGCCTTTTCGCTGCGGCTCCAGTCAATTTGAGTATCCCGAGCAGGCTGGTGTTTTTCCCAAAGCACCGGATACCGAAGCTTTTTAACTCCCAGATCTGCAAAGAGGTCAAGGTCTGATATTCGGTTGTAATGATCAGCGTACGTGAGCTGATCAAAATAAGAATCTTTAACCCTGTTAATGGTACATTCTATCCCAGCCCAAACTTCTACATCCGATTTAGTACCCATAAGTAAAGATTTATTAAGCACTAAGCGGCACAGAAACTTTTCTTCCCATAGCCGTACGAATCAAATCCATCATATCTGATGCAGTTTGATCCCATGAACGTTTTGCCAGGAAAAGATCAACATCTTTAAGCCATTCTTTTTTCGGAGCAGATAAGGCAGCATCTGCGGCAGCAACAAATTCTGCGGCAGTGGTAACAATACTTACCAACTTTTTCTTACCGTACGGCGTAACCACATCACGAATCGGTGTTGAAATTACCGGTATACCAGCCGACAAGTACTCAGGAGTTTTTGTAGGGCTAATAAAACGAGTCGATTCGTTTAGTAAGAAAGGAATCATAGCAATGTCCCATCCTGCTAAGTAAGATGGAAGTTCTTCGTAAGATTTCCCTCCCAGGTAATGGATGTTTTTATTTTGAGGAAGTAGTGCAGGGTCTATTTTTACAACAGGTCCGATTAAAACGAACTCCCAATCGGGCCGTAAAGTAGCCGCCTCACCAATTAATTCGTAATCAAAGCGCTCGTCTATCACACCATAGAAACCGAATTTTGGTCCTTTAATGTCTATCTGGTCAGCCGGAGCTTCCATAGATTTACGGGCTTTTCCGAAATGAGCTTTATCAATGCTGCTTGGGAATGGGTGTATATTTTGATGTTGATGCTTTTTAGCCTCGTATAGGGATTGCCCGCCTGTAAACACTACATCAGCACGAGTTAATAACTCTTTTTCAAGGTGAATTAATTCTGGCGGAGCAAACTTAAAAGCAGAAAGCTCATCCATACAATCGTAGATGGTAATATCCGGATTGTAATCGCCAGAGAACTCCAGGGCCATTGGCGTATAGTACCAGAAGATAAAATCAGAAAGTGATTTATTTGCGAGGAACGTTTTTAGAGTATCCCTCTGAAGTTTTAAACTTTGCTTTTTATCTAAGCCTTGCGGAAGATGTGGAACCAATACCCATAATTTATCAGAACGTTTGCTAATAGAAAGATAGCTATCTTGATTTTCAGGAAGATCATGTATAGGTTCTTCAAGAAAATACACGTTAAATTCTCTTGAGAAACGAGTGAGTAAATGTTGAGGGCGCTGGAAAACGAAATCCCATCTTAAATGGGAGAACACTAGAAGATTTTCAGGTACACGTTTCATTGATTTTATAGTTTTGTAAGTTATTAACACTTTTTACTATAAATCGTTTGTGTTGTGGGCGAACTATTGATAAATAAAGTATGTTTTATAATTATTTAACTTAAATGAAAACGATATTTATCAAAAAAAAAGTATTTTCCGCCAACGAGAAAATTAAGGAATGTGAGAAACTGCTGTGTTCGACGGAAGGCTTTCATTTTTTAAGCGATCTATGGCAGTAACCACATACTGATAGGTATTTCCTTTAGAGACACCCGAATCACTGTAGGTAGTTTCGGGAGCATCAAACGTTATTTTAATAATATTTGAAGCATCCTGAATGTTGATTGCTTCACCAGCTTTAAAACGGTAAATAACATAGCCGTAAGCTGTTTCACCATCACGCGATTTTAAAGGCCTATGCCAGCTTAGTTGAACAGTATTTGCCTGTTTAAGATATGCAGTTAATTGTAATGGCGATTGTGGGGAAACATCGTCTTTCCATAACATGGCAGGTGGCAAGGATCCGTAACAATATAAATCGTTTCTTAACGAATCCTGAAAACCAGCCAGGTTATCGGTTAAAGACTTTGAACTGAAAAACACACTTCCTTGCACACGGTTATTATTTCTCAGTGCTCTTACCTGATTTGGTAACTCACTTCGGTTTCTAAAACCGGGAACGTTCTCCATTGAGCGGTAAGCCGCCTGCCCGATATATAAATGCCTTCCGTAAGTATTGTTGCTCCACCAATCGAGCAGGTTTTCAAATGCTGCTAGCCTATGATTAAAAGGCCAATATATTTGTGGGTTCACATAATCGATCCAGCCTTTTTGAAGCCATTTTCTGGTGTCGGCGTACATTTCATAATAAGATGAGCCACCATTAGTTAGAGAACCTTCAGGGTCCTGACGATGGTTCTTCCAAATTCCGAACGGACTTATTCCGAACTTTACATGTCTTTTTTCTTTACGGATACTATCGCTTAAGGTGTGAATAAGTGTGTCGACGTTGTTTAACCGCCAATCTTTAATATTGGCAAAATCTTTTCCGTAGCGTATATAAGCATCGGTGTCGGGTATAGGCTTTCCTCCCAATTGATCTGGATAAAAATAATCATCAAAATGAACGCCATCGATGTCGTAATTTCTCACTACATCCATAATTACCTGAACAATTAAAGATCTAACTTCCGGTAAACCGGGATTAAAGAGTTTTTTGCCGGCATAATTAAAGAACAATTCTGGTCTTTTCCTGCTCAAGTGTTGGTCGCTCAGATCTTTTTCTGACAGAGTAAAAGCTGCACGATATGGATTAAACCAGGCATGTAATTCCATACCTCTTTTATGCGCCTCGGTTATTGCAAATTCTAAAGGATCATAAAGCGGATAGGGCGGGCGACCTTGTTCGCCGGTTAGCCATTTACTCCAGGGCTCTCGGCTTTTTGCATAAAAAGCATCGGCAGCAGGGCGTACCTGAAACATTATTGCATTAATGCCAGAGCGTTGGTGTGCATCAAGAAGCCGGATTAATTCCTGTTTTTGTCTCTCTGTACTAAGACCCACTTTGCTGGGCCAGTCTATATTCATTACTGTAGCTACCCAAACTCCTCTAAACTCTCTTTTACTATGAACTTCCTGCGAAAAAACGTTGCTTGAGAAAGCAAGAATGAGAGCGAATAGAAATCCCGAAAAAACTTTATTTAACATAGATTTAAAAGTGTGCAAAGATACTTAACAAACAACATTGCGGTAGTTTTATTATATTTTTAATAATCTGATACCGCTTTTTGAATAGTATAAACACATTTGATGCTAATTTTAAATATTATATTTGCCATGTAGCGGGATGCAATATTCCTCATATTTAAAAGTTTAAAATAAATTATACCAATTGCTCCTTGCAATTCTTAATATTTTGATAACATGGAAAATACTTCTCCGGAACAGGCTCCTAAAAAAGATTCAAATAAAATTTATTTCCTGATTGTAGTCATAGCAGCCTTATTAGGCACAAATGTGTATATGGCGCTTAGGGATAAAAAGGCAAATGAGCGGATTGTAACCATCACCGACGAAAAATCAAGAATGGAAGTGGAGATTGATAAGATTGAAGCGGAACTTGATAAAGCCAACAATTCGAATCTGCAGCTTACCGCAAGTATGCAGGAAGAACAGGATTTAGCTCGTCAAAAAATATCGGAATTGAGATCAGCTGCAAAAAGGAAAATTAACGCAAGGGCAATTAGCCAAGGCTAAAGAAGATGTTAGGCAGCTAAAATATTTTGTTAGCAAATACATAACAGATATTGATGAGCTAAAGAAAGAGAACCGAGCCTTATCAGTAGAGCGGGATAGTTTGAAAACCACAGTCGGCCAGGTTACGGCTAAAGCTACCGAACTCGAAAAAAAGAATCTTGAACTGGATTCGAAAGTTCAACAAGGGGCGGCTTTAAAAGTAGCTAACTTGGCTGTAACTCCTTTAAGAGTTAAAAATAGTGGTAAAGAGAGCGACGTAACACGTGCAAGCACTGCCAAGAAGTTTCGGATAACTTTTACAGCTGCCGAAAATCCACTTGCGGTAAAAGGCATGCACGATATCTATATGCGAATTGTTGATCCAAGCGGGAATCTTATCGTATCAGACAATGGCAGTCTTTTTACATCAGATGGTGAAGAACTTCAATATACTTACAAAACAGCTATAGAATTCGCTAATGATGGAAAGGTGTATAATCTGGATTGGACCAACCCATCAGAATTCCAAAAAGGTACTTATACCATAGTGCTTTACGCTGATGGTTACACCATGGGAAAAACTTCTATTTCGTTGAGATAAAAATTTCTACTTGCCGAAGTGGACATTTCGCTCAGAAACTCCGCAT
>JANMZB010000700.1:0-1111 GCA_031382725.1 Sphingobacteriaceae bacterium
AAGAATAATTGAAAAGGTTAAGTTAATAATGAGTCGTTTGTTCATGTATATCTGGCACAAATCAATCTAATTGTTTTAATTTTTCTAGTTTTTTTATACTTCCGTACCTGTATATCGTACAATAGTATCGATGAATGATTGTACTTTGCTGTTTTATTTTTATTTTCTGCAAATTTTTTGATAAAATCAGATTAGTTGTACATTATTTGGTCCTTGTCGTAACAGTGTCGAAGACCTGTTATCGTTAATTGGATTTCAAATATTCTGTACAAGGTCTGATACATTGATTAGTTGAACATTACCGCCGTCTATATCGTATCTGTGTCAGTGGCCAGGTATGGTTAGGTAGATGACTAATTGGATGTACAAGGTCAATTATTAATTAAAGGATTGATACATAAATATGAAACAACAAAACAAGAATTCGTTTATTGGAAAACATCTAGGCATTGTCCATGCATTTAAGAGTAAAAGTAAATCGTCGATGAAAACACAAATGGCAAAGAGAATGTTTGATGAAAAAGAAGATTTAATCATTACCAACAATATTGTCTTAAAAACCACTGGAAAACATCGCCGAACAAAGTTGAACAAGAAAACAAATAAAATCGCAATGATGGAGAAGGCTGTCACCTGCATAACCCAATCGACAAAAATGTATTTTTTGACAGGAATTATTGACCCAGTGTTTAATGATTCTATTACCAAAAGTGATGGTGCAATTAAATTGTTGAACGTACATCAAGAATTAAACATAACAAATACTGTAACTGGGTCAGCATTAATGGAGTCGCCAGTTACACCAGTATACATTCTCGTGCCGCGCGACAAAATAGTGGGAAATACTAGCAGCCCTCATACTGACGTGTTAAGTTTGAAAAAGATATTGAATCATTGTAATAAAATGCAACAACGAGGTGTGGAACGAAGAGGAATATCCTCAAGGTATACTACAATGGGCGTACACTGTAACCGAAATAAACCTGGTTTACGCAACTCGAAGATACCTCCCGAATGTGCAATTGAGATCACCCATATTAATAAGATGTTAAATCGTGGTTTACATTTTGCTAAAATGTGTTTACCATTCGGATTGTTGGATACATTAAAA
>JANMZB010000705.1:0-4959 GCA_031382725.1 Sphingobacteriaceae bacterium
CAAGTATGAACAAACTGTTAGTAGTCACCGCATTCCTAATTATTTCAGCCTATTCAGCAATGTGCCAAAACTCTGTACCCACTTACGAACAATATATTCGTAAAGAAATACCGGTAAAAGAGGAAATTGATGTTTTTTCAAAAGGAATTGCTTGGGCAAAATTCGATCCTGAGGTAGGGTATGTGTTGGCAAATTACATCCCTCATGACGGTATAGATAACAGCTCCTCAATTTCTACTTCTAAGGCCAACGGAGCACGGCGTTCGTTTTTGTATAACGATAAACCCGGCAGAATAAACACGTACGGCAACAGCTTTACGCAATGTCATCAGGTAAGCGACGGAGAAACGTGGCAGGAATATTTGGCCGCACATCTTGGTGAGCCGGTACGCAATTTTGGAATGGGTGGCTATGGCGTAAATCAAAGTTACCGCCGCCTGCTCAGGCATGAAAAAACCGCAGATAAGGCAGAAAATTTAGTATTCTACATTTACGGTGATGATCATATCAGAAGCCTGTTGCGTTGCCGCTATATGTTACTTCACTGGTGGAACAAAGAAACGGATAAAAGCGAGGGCATAGGTAAAATGTTTCACGGAAATTTTTGGTCCAATATTGAAATGAACCTGCAAACCGGCAAGCTTGAAGAGCATGAGAGCCGAATTAAACAAAAGCAGGATTTGTACAAAATGACTGATGAAGACTGGATGTACAAAAATTTAAAAGATGATTTAGCACTTCAAATGGTGCTATATAAAGACGGAGAGATAAGCGACATTGATATAAATAAATTGAAGAAGCTTGCACAGTACCTTAATTGTCCTGTTAATCTGACTGATAAAAATACTTTGAGAAACGAAGTATCCCGGCTGCTGGATAAATACGCCTTTGCTTCTACCAAATATATTTTAAATAAGGTTAAGGATTTTGCAGCAACAAATAATAAAAAATTAATGGTAGTAATTTTCGATCCTTATGAGGTTACTAAACCCCTACTATCCGGTAAAAAAGAACGTTATGACCAAGAAATAGTAGACTTTTTAAAAGCCGGCAGCTTCAACTACTTTGACATGAACTTAGTGCATGTGGAAGACTTTAAAAGTTTTAAACTAAGTGTCGACGATTATTTCAATCGCTATTTCATAGGGCACTACAGTCCTGCCGGCAACCATTTTTTTGCCTATTCAATAAAACCTAAAATAGTAGAATTGTTAAATCCCAAACCAATAACCTATAAAAACACCGAACAAAAAATGATAGACTTTAAAGGGTATTTGAAGGGGTTTTGAGTTTGTGTGTAAGCGTTTTTAGCAATTTGTAATCTCGATAAAAGGAGAGATCTCTTTGAGTTCTTCGGTTTTTTTCATGCTGCCATGGTTCGTGTCCAAGAAACATAGGGTAATATTATCGGAACTAATAGTTCGTGAGGGCACGAACACGGCCAAGAAGCAAGCTCAACAGATATCAATGATAATGAATTGGCCGCCTATCAGTCGGTTTTCGATGCATTGAACCAAAAGCCAACCGGGGGTTTATCGTATAAATTCTCCTCAAGCGTTATCGGAGAAATCCGGCGGAGGCAAGTAGCGAAAAATCAATTTAAAATTCAATTATTAGTGCCCTTCTTTATCGCAATTGGGCTTTTCTTGTGTTATCTCGGTCTTCACAAAGCTGGCCCGACTTATGGAAGAACATACCTCCAATACGCAATGAGCTATAAGTGGTTTATCGTTTTTGCTGTTATTGTGTTTTTCCTGGTGGAGTTTTTAGACTTCAAGTTGGTTAAGAAGGAATATCGCGGTAGGGAATCTTGAAGATTCTATAACTGAAGTTTGCTTCTATTATATCACTGATCTATGACGGATTAATCATCCATGAAAAAAATCCGAACCGCCGTTAGTTTATACCAATCGATAAATATTTTAATTCCAGCTAAATATTTTTTAACTTTCGTGTGACATTTGATAAGCATATGTTAACCTAAACCTTATCACTTATTACATGAAACCTGCATGAGCTTACAACTGTCAAATATCTTAGAAAGGGCTCATGCAAGCTTCATAGCCATTAAAAAACAAATTATTCTCAAATGAAAAAAGTTGGAAAAATTATCATTTACATTGTTCTTGTACTGGTAGTTCTTGTTGGAGGCTTAGTAAGCTTTGTAAAATTTGGCCTGCCTAATGTGGGCGACGCACCCGAGCTTAAAGTTGATTTAACACCGCAACGTATTGAGCGGGGTAAATATTTGGCCAATAACGTAACGGTTTGTATCGACTGCCATTCTACCCGCGACTGGAGTAAATTTTCAGGACCGTTAACCTCGGGTAAACTTGGTATAGGAGGAGAAAAATTTGGTAAAGAAGCCGGTTTACCGGGGAATATTTACAGCGCCAACATTACACCACACAACCTTAAAAGCTGGTCTGATGGTGAATTATTCAGAGCCATAACAACTGGTGTAAAGAAAGACGGCTCGGCCATCTTCCCTATTATGCCATATTCCGCCTATGGAAAAATGGATAAGGAAGATATATATTCGATCATCGCCTACATCAGAACGTTACCTGCACAACAATCCTCAACTCCCGAAAGGGAACTGGATTTTCCGGTAAACTTCATTGTAAACACCATTCCGGCTAAGGCTAATCCGCAGCCAATCCCTGACACATCAAAGCATTTAGAATATGGTGCTTATATCGTAAACGCGTCCGCTTGTTTTGAATGCCACACCAACGTGAACGATAAAGGCGAGCATTTAGAAGGAGTGGATTTTGCAGGAGGCCGGGAATTCACCTTACCTAATGGATCAGTGTTTACGGCCAATATTACGCCTGACAAGGAAACCGGCATAGGCCAGTGGACCAAAGAACAATTTGTTGCCAGGTTCAAAGCCTTCGCTGATGCCCACACAATGAAAGATGTAAAAGGCAACGAATTTCAAACCGTAATGCCATGGACTCAATATGGTGGTATGAAAGTTCAGGATCTGGAAGCAATTTACACGTATTTGAAATCTTTGAAACCGATTAAGAATCAGGTTACTAAGTTTGTTCCTGTTAAGGGATAAAATTCCAAGATACATGAAAGGCGCTATGCCCTGCAGGGCTGGCGTCTTTCTTTTGCTTATTGAAACAAAACTCATGGCCTACGAGTTTGCAGCTAAAAGGAATTGTAAAATAGTCGAGCACTAATTCCTATAAATACAGAACAATAACGAACTTTAATCGTAATGATTGACTTAGTTTTAATTTTATCTTATGAAAAAGACATTATTAGCACTTGCAGCTATTGCTCTATTATATACTGGATGCAAGAAAGAAGAAACAATAAAAGATGTTGTTAAAATAGAAGCATCAGGGCTTAAGTATGCCATTGCCGTCAAAGGAGCTTACAATGAAAATAATATATTCCTTGATAAGGCAGACCAGACCGGAGCCAATACATATATGGTAAGTGTAGATAGCAAAGTGAATTTTAATTGCTTAAATTATTACTCTTCTTCGGTTACGTATAAAGTATATGTAAACGGTGTCTTAAAGCTTGATGAGGAACTGAGTCCTGGAACCACTATCGAATTTGTGCCAATAAATTAAATATCTCAACACCCTTAACTAAACTTAGCCCTCAACGCCGCCAGCTTATCAACTTCCACCTCCTTTTTTTCAGTTTTACCTCCAGGTTTCGTTTCATATTTCGGCATCCTCTCCTCCTCCTTCTTCATACTCAGCGCAATCCTCTTCCTACTCACATCCACCTCCGTAACCGTAACCTCCACTTGCTGATGCACCTTTACCACCTCATTCGGGTCTTTCACAAAACGATTAGCCAACTGGCTTAAATGAACTAGCCCATCCTGATGCACACCAATATCTACAAATGCACCGAAATTGGTGATATTGGTAACAATTCCTGGCAGTGTCATCCCTACTTTAAGGTCGGCAATGCTGTTAACACCTTCGGTAAAACTAAAAGCCTCGAATTTTTCACGCGGGTCGCGGCCAGGCTTTGCAAGTTCCTGAATAATATCTTTAAGTGTGGGCAATCCAACGGTATCATTTACATACTTCTGTAGCGAAATATTTTTGCGAAGTTGTTCATCCTTAATTAAATCAGCTACAGTGCAGTT
Organism: Sphingobacteriaceae bacterium; assembly: GCA_031382725.1. Taxonomy (GTDB): domain Bacteria; phylum Bacteroidota; class Bacteroidia; order Sphingobacteriales; family Sphingobacteriaceae; genus Paradesertivirga. The sequence goes on from JANMZB010000705.1 coordinate 4,130, forward strand.
CAAATCTTTTGCCATTTGCTCTACTAAGTTGTAACGCTCCGGATGCACAGCACTTGCATCCAGCGGATGTTTCGCATTCCTGATTCGCAAGAATCCGGCTGCCTGTTCAAATGCTTTATCACCTAACCGGGGCACTTTTCTCAATAGCTCCCGCGATGCAAAAGCGCCGTTCTTATTACGGTATTCAACTATATTTTGTGCTATTTGCGGACCAAGTCCGGATACATAAGCTAATATTTGTTTAGATGCCGTGTTCAATTCCACTCCCACGGCATTCACGCAACTCATCACCGTATCGTCCAAAGATGATTGAAGTTTATTCTGGTCAACATCATGCTGGTATTGCCCCACTCCTATCGATTTTGGGTCGATTTTTACCAGCTCAGCTAATGGGTCTGTCAACCTCCGCCCGATTGAAACCGCTCCCCTTACGGTGATGTCTTTATCCGGAAACTCCTCGCGCGCCACGTCCGATGCTGAATAAATAGATGCTCCACTTTCGTTAACCATAACAACCATAGTATCAGGCAACTGAAGGCTTTTTATAAAAGCTTCCGTTTCTCTACCGGCCGTTCCATTTCCAATGGCAATCGCTTCAACCACATGTTTCTTCACCAGAAAGCTTATTGTCTTTTCAGCCTCTGCAATCCCTCCGGCTCCGGTGTGAGGAAAGATATTTGTATTCTCAATCAACTGCCCTTGTTCATCCAGACAAACCACTTTACATCCCGTTCTGAACCCCGGGTCTATTGCCATCACCCGTTTTTGCCCCAAAGGAGCAGCTAGTAATAACTGCCGTGCATTCTCAGCAAACACCCTGATTGCCTCTT
>JANMZB010000724.1:0-4553 GCA_031382725.1 Sphingobacteriaceae bacterium
AAATCATGTGGTTATAATTAGTGGTCGAAAGCACGACAACCTGGAGGAATGGTTCAGTAAACTTCCAATCGACCTCATTGCTGAGCATGGTGCTTGGACCAAATCTAATAACCAGGAATGGATTCAATCAACCGGCTTAAATGATCAATGGAAAAAGCACATTATGGCTGTTCTCGAATGCTATGTTGATTGCACACCTGGCTCGTTTATAGAAGAGAAAAGTTTCTCGCTAGTGTTTCATTATCGAAATGTCGATGAAGAATTAGGTGATTTGCGAGTAAATAGGTTAATAGAAGACCTTAGTTTTATCATTAATGATAAAGAATTACAAATCTTACCTGGCAATAAAGTTATTGAAGTAAAGAATCTTAAAGTAAACAAAGGAAAGGCCGCGTTGAAATGGCTGGGAGGGCATGACTACGACTTCATAATGGCCATGGGGGATGACCATACTGATGAAGACATTTTTAAGGCCATTCCTTCAGAGGCTTATAGTATTAAAATAGGCGCCAATATATCTGCCGCCAGATTCAATTTGAGGGATTTTAGAGAGGCAAGATGCTTGTTGAGGGAACTTGCTTTTGTATATTAAATTGAATTGAGCCCCTTAATGGGCTAATTCAAATCCTTTTTTTTTAGTTTCTCCCTGTCCTGTAACAAAATTCTTTAAGGCCTCGGCAGTTACCTGTTTGTCGGCATCAATCAGCATTCTCTTTGCTTGGAAAATTTTGGAAGAAAGAGAATCTAGATATACATTTAAGCTTAGTACCCGTCGCACGACCCGAGGATTGGTTCCAGCGAATTAGGTCCCAGACTCTTTTAGTTGAAAGTTCTTTTGATACTCCATCTACCGTAATTCTTAGATAGACATATCTCTCATTAGTTTTTTGATTTTTGGCCTGTTTCAAAAAAGAGCAGCCCGAAGCTTTTTTCTAACATAACGAACATTTAAGTTTTTAAAGTTCGAAACGGAATTGCTTTTTATCAAGATGTATGCTATATGAACATGTTGATTAACAATATGTTACATAAAAATTCGTGCGTCTTTTTTTTATGCCTTAAAAACGCACGAATGACGCTGGTAGATTTTGCGAAACTTTGAAAAATTTGGTATCTAAAACCAATAAAAAAGCCCACAAAATTAGTTTTGCAGGCTTTTATAGCTTTTAACAGTGAGTTTTGCGGAGAGAGAGGGTCCCTTGAAAAGAAATACTCGATACTATTTACAAGAAAATAATTTACGCTATTCCATTTCTCTTAGTGAAGAAATATGAAAACTTTAAATAGATAAGAGGTGGCCTTTTGAGACGACCTCTTATCTAAATTTATTTAGTATTCTTCTTCTCCGTAACCTCTTTTCGAATATCAGTAGCAAGACCCTTTATTTTTTGTAAGGCACCCCGTAATCTGGTTCCTTCAGCCTTGTTGCCTTTTTCGTAAAATGCAACAGCATCATTTTGAGCTGAACTAAGCAGTTCCTAAGACCGTTGCAAGGAAGATTTTCATTAACCAATTGATTTACAATAATTTAAACTAGTTTTTCTTGTCATTTAGTGAGTTTATTTATAATTTAGGCTATGAAAAACGAACAGAAACTGGGTTTTGCCGACTATATGGTTCAGAAGAGAAAAATCAAGCAGGAGTTTTTCAATCAGATGAATGTATTAATAGACTGGCGTCCGATTTCCAACATTATTAACAAATACTATCAAAAAGGTGAAAGCGCTGTAGGACGGCCATCATATGAAGGGCTGGTTCTTTTCAAAATGACTCTGTTACAGACTTGGTACGGCCTGAGTGACTATGAGGTGGAAGATCGTGTAAATGATAGCATTTCATTCAGTCGTTTTGTGGGTGTTAGCCTAGACAGTTCGGTTCCCGACCATAGCGTAATCAGTCGCTTCAGAAGCGAACTTACCCAAAAAGGTGTATATGAAAAGCTGTTCAAGGCGATGAACAAACAGCTGGAAAAGCACAAAATAATTGTAAAGACCGGGGCGATTGTAGACGCCAGCATTATAGATTCTCCCCTAAAGCCCAAAGGAAAAACCACCTACGAAATAGAAACAGACCGATCGGAGGAAGAACGTCAGGAACAGGAAATAGCCAAAGAAGAGCAGGTACAGGTACTGATAAAGAAAGAGCAACCAGGAGTAGACACAGAGGCTCGCTGGATTAAGAAAGCAGGTAAAACCCGTTATGGGTACAAAAAACATCATGTAACCGATACCGAAGGTTTGGTAATAGGCTTGCTAACCACCCCTGCCAATATGAACGAGATAACTAACCTGGAAGATGTTTTAGCTACGGCAGATTTACCCGACAATATATTCGTTTATGGAGATAAAGGTTACCGTTCAGCTAAAAACGAAGAACTACTAAAGAGCAAGAAACTAAAAAGCAGAATACTACACAAAGCGAAAAAGGGGCAAGCCTTAACAGCACGTGAACTACTGAGAAACAAATTAATCGGCAAAACAAGGTTTAAGGTGGAACGCACTTTTGGAGGAATAACAAGATGGTTTAATTCTACTTGCGCCAGGTATAAGGGAATTCTGAAAATGCATACACAGAATCTGATGGAAGCAATGGCCTATAACTTATACCGATCGCCAGGGATAGTTGCGTCTAAACTAATAAAAACAACAAATTAAATGGAAAAGAGCACTTAGAGAATGGCTCGTTTAAAGTAAATAGCTCGTTTTTCTCCCAAAAAACATGCTATTGCAAAAATAAATTCCGAAAAAATCTCGAAAAAATCAAGGTGATGATTTTTGCAACGGTCTTTTCCTGTAATTCTTTAAATTTTTCCATTGTATTGTTTCTAAAGTGAAGCTTAAAGATATTATGAATAATTGGAGTATTAAATCGTCCCTGGCTTTCCAAAAGTTCTTTTTCTCTTTGAAAGGTATAAGATACAGCATGCTCTTTAGAAACTGCTCTGTTTTTCGGGCCTGCATTTTACACAAACATATTGAATAATTGATGAGATAAGTTAAATTTATTAGGATTTGCACACCAAAAACAGCATCATGTTCAATTTATACTCATTTATTATTATGCACCTTGAGAAAGCCTCTCTTTTAATGTCGCCATATCTTCACTAATTTTCAAATCAAGGATTTTAGCATAATGCTGTGTTTGCTTCAATGATTTATGACCTAACATTTTAGAAACAGTTTCAATAGGAACACCATTACTTAAAGTTATGGTTGTAGCAAAAGTATGTCGGGCAATATGAAAAGTAAGGTTCTTATCAATGCCGCAAGTATCAGCTATTTCCTTTAAATAAGCATTCATCTTTTGATTTGTTAATACTGGTAATACATAATCATCAATACTGCATTTTGGATGATCTTTGTATTTATTCATTATTTCTAATGCCGCTGGCAATAAAGGTAACCTTGTAGGAGAATCAGTCTTTTGTCTTTTTGTGATAATCCATTCCTCCCCATCTACGCCTTTAACAATTTGCGATCGACTTAATTTCTTGACATCAATATAGGCAAGACCGGTGTAACAACTAAAAATGAATATATCCTTTACATACTCCAGTCTTTCACAATTGAATTTTTTTGTAACAATGGAATTGATTTCTGCCTTCGTCAAAGCCACACGAACTACTTCTTTGCGTGTAGTTTTAAATCCAATAAATGGGTCATTGGAAATCCATCCTTTTTTTATGCACTCTAAAACAATTTTTTTAAAGTTGACCAAATACTTCATTGATGTATTATGATTGCATTTTCTTACCCCTTTCAACCAATAAGCATAATCTGATATAAATTCATAATTCAAATCCTTTAGTTCCAGATCATCAACATTATATTTCCACAGAATGAAAGCTTTAGTATGATCATAAGAAGTTTGGTAGCGTTTCATTGTTCCAGCAACAAATTCACTTCCCACCAATAATTTCATCTTTCTGTTATGATCACTGAATATCTCCAGCACCATCCTTCTAGTGTCTCCCTGCCCTGTAACGAAATTCTTTAAGCCATAGGCGGTAACTGGTTTGTCGGCCTCAACGAGTATTCTTTTCGCTTGAAAAACTTTTGAAGAAAGAGAATCTAAATACGAATTTAAGCTTTTTGCGTCCTCCTTAGTGCCTACCGCACGACCTGAGGATTGATTCCAACGATTTGAGTCCCATACCATTTTGGTTGAAATTTCTTTTGATGTTCCATCTACGGTAATTCGTATATACACATACTTAACGTTACTTTTTTGATTTTTCGACTGTTTCAAAAAGAAGAGCAGCCCAAAGCTTTTTTCTAACATAAACGAACATTTTAAGTTTTTAAAGTTCGAAACGTATTTGCTTACTATCAAGATGTATGCCTCATGAACATGTTGAATTACAACAGCTTACATGAAAATTCGTGCGTCTTTTTTGAAGCGCTAAGGACGCACGAATTACGCTGGTTAATTTTGTGAGACTTTGAAAAATTTGGTTCTCTGAAACCAAAAAGGAAAAGTCTGTAACATGAGCTTTTGCAGGCTTTTATAACTTTTGACGGTGTGTTTGGTGGAGAAAAACCCCTTGCAATTAC
>JANMZB010000725.1:0-2294 GCA_031382725.1 Sphingobacteriaceae bacterium
TGATCAGGCAACCAATACTTCATATTGGAAAGAAGCTATTGATCTTGAGATTAAAAATGTTGATGTAGCCTTCCAGGATCTCGAGGAAAACGAGAAAGTTCCTGTGGGTTACCAATTTGTAAAATGCCACCTGATATTTGATGTCAAGGTTGGTAGCCTAAAAATAAAGGCACGATATGTTGCAGGCGGTCACATAACCGAGGCACCTGCAGCAATAACATATGCTAGCGCATTCAGTAGAGAGTCACTCCGTTTAGGCTTGTTGATCGCAGCGTTGAATGACCTGCCCATCCTGTCCGCGGACATACAAAATGCTTATCTAACGAGCCCATGCCAAGAGAAAATTTACACCATCCTAGGTCCTGAGTTTGGTCCACATAGGCAAGGTCGTAAGGCATTGGTAGTTTGTGCATTGTATGGACTCAAATCTGCTGGAGCTGCATTTAGAAACCACTTGGCTAGTTGTCTTAGTCACTTGGGTTACGAGTCGTCAAGAGGGGACCCAGATGTCTGGTTCCGCTCGGCAGTTAAGGTAACAAAAGAAGAATATTATGAGTATCTGTTTGTTTATACCGATGATATACTTGCCATTGGAATGAATCCAAATGAAGTACTTACCAAGTTGAATCGTTATTTTACTTTAAAACAAGATTCTATTCATCCTCCTGATGATTACTTAGGAACAAAACTCAAGTTGACGACGCTGCCAAATGGAGTACACGCTTGGGGACAAAGCAGCTCTCATTATATCCACAACGCCGTCGCAAACTTAGAAGAATGGATGAAAGATAAATCTTATAGGTTACCAAAGAAAGCACCAACTCCGATGGTTACAAGCTACCGTCCAGAGATGGATGTTTCCCCTGTACTTGACCCTGAAACAGCGAATTATTATCAGTCGCTGATCGGAGTGTTGCGGTGGACAATTGAAATTGGCCGATTGGATATCAATACCGAGATATCAATGTTAGCAGCGCACATGGCCATGCCAAGAGAAGGGCATCTCTACGCTGTATTCCGAGTGTTCTCTTATTTGAAACAAAAACACAATGCACGGTTAATCTTTGACCCAACTCAACCCAAAATTGACCACAGTAAGTTCAAGGCTCATGAGGATTGGGTAAACTTCTATGGAGAAGTCAAAGAAGCTATCCCTCCAAATGCTCCCGTACCAAAGGGTAAATCCGTAACTCTACGATGTTATGTAGACTCCGACCATGCAGGTAACCAACTAACAAGACGGTCCCGAACTGGTTTTGTACAAATGGTTAACATGGCACCGATCGCTTGGTATAGCAAGAAACAAGGATCCATAGAAGGGGCAACCTTTGGAAGCGAATTCGTTGCACTAAAAACTGCCATGGAAGCAAATCGAGCGCTACGATGTAAACTTCGGATGATGGGTGTACCTATTGATGGTCCAACATATGTTTACTGTGATAATATGTCGGTAGTACACAATACAACATCACCTGAATCAATGTTAAAGAAGAAATCCAACTCAATTGCTTATCATGCCGTACGAGAAGCTGTTGCAATGGGTGAGATTCTGATTGCCCATATAAGGACGGACGATAACATTGCAGATGTCATGACGAAAGTTTTACCTGGAGGGGAGAGAAGAGACAAATTAATCGCAGGAATGTTATGGGACATTACTTAGCTTTGCGGCAGGTCAACAGGTTTCAAAAGGTTTCCCCAGGACACAAGCTGTTCTGAAATTATCCTCCTGCGCAAGCAAGAAAACAGTACAAGTACATATTATGTGATTGATAATGTTCACTAGTACGCCGATTAAAACGGATCCTATAAAAATCCACCGTGATTAATCCAAGTCCTAGCAAATAGCTGCGACATCTGGAATTCTGTTAAACAATGATAATACCCGTCACCAGAATCATTTGTTGCAAACCAATAATAAAACACATTATCTGAGGTTAATGCCAAAGATAAATTCGCTTGAACGCTACCGACTCCCCACTTGATACGAGGGGGGTCAATTAATTGAAACCATCCACCACCAACATGCTTCACCATCTCAACATTTGGGTATTGTGGGCGTGCGTAGCCATTCCACTTCATAATCTAATTCGCTTCCTCCTTCGTCATCGCCCCAATAACCGTCAAACATTCGACCGCGGTATCCATCGGCTGAGTTCGAGAAATGGTGCGACCAACAACTGGAACAGAAGAGTTAAGCCTTAATCCAAGTGTCATCGTTGGACGTCCGACTGCTGCTGGTGCTCCTGTAAACTGAAGTACGGTAGTATGCTCCACAGCCAATGACTCCTCTG
>JANMZB010000789.1:0-5805 GCA_031382725.1 Sphingobacteriaceae bacterium
GCGGTTTCTACGCCATTTTCGCTGAATTCGTATCTTTTCTCTACTACTTCCTGATTTGCTTTGATATACTCAACTGTATCTCTTAAGCCTTCAGAAAATTTTTCGAAATCTTCTTTGTAAAGGAAAATTTTGTGTTTGACAAAAACCCCGTCTTCTAAGCGTTTTTTACTTTCAGTAACAGTGATGTAATAGTCGTTAGAACGTGTTGCTTTTACATCAAAAAAATAAGTGCGCTTTCCGGCTCTTACTTTCTTCGAAAAAACCTCTTCTCTCTCTTTGTTGTCAAAATCTCCCATTTCTTGTTTTTAAAGTTTAGTTCGGTAAATATAAACTATTAATTATTAAACTTCAAAATACAAAATTATCGTGTTAAAGTCCTTTATATCTGCGATTCTTGCTCTTCAAGCAACTGTTTTTCGTATAGTTCTTTGTATGCTCCGTTTGCTTCCAGTAGGCTTTGATGATTTCCCTGCTCGATGATCCGGCCAGCATCCAATACTAATATTTTATCAGCATTTTTTATGGTCGAAACCCGGTGTGCAATAATGATACTGGTTTTACCTTTCATGTTATTTCCAAGGTTGCGAAGAATCTCTTCTTCGGTTTTTGTATCAATCGCCGAAAGGCAATCATCGAAAATTAAAAGCCTGGGCTGTTTAATCAATGCTCTCGCGATAGAGACACGCTGTTTCTGACCGCCCGATAAGGTAATTCCACGCTCTCCGATCATCGTATCAAAGCCCTGTTCAAATTCAATTATATTATCATAAACGGCCGCATCTTTGGCAGCTTGTTCAATTTTAATTGTATCGGTTTTAGATGATTCTCCAAAAGCGATGTTATTCGCGATTGTATCTGAAAATAAAAATATTTCCTGAGGAACAAAGCCTGCCTGCTGACGATATTGGGTTAGATTGAGGTGTTCAATTGCATGGCCGTCTACTAAAATTTCTCCATCGGTGGCATCGTACATCCGCATTAGAAGATTAGCCAGCGTTGATTTTCCAGAACCGGTTCGGCCAATAATAGCTACAAACTCTCCGGGGTTAATTTTAAAACTGATATTGTCTAAGGCTTTAATCCCTGTATCCGGATAAGTGAAACTTACATTTTTTAATTCTATTCGGCCTGTAAGTTCGAAATCCTCACTATTTGAATTAGTGATTTCAGGCTGAGTTTCTAAAAATTCATTAATCCTTTTCTGCGATGCCGCAGCCCTTTGAATCAAAGAAGTTACCCATCCTAAAGAAGTAACCGGAAAAGTAAGCTGGTTTACATAAACTATAAACTCGGCGATGTTTCCAGAAGTAATATTGCCGTTCATCACTTCAATACCACCAATATAAACCGTTATTATAGTGCTTAAACCAACCAGAAGCAACATTATTGGGTAAAAGGTTGCCTGGACCTGCACCAATGCTAAAGAATCTTTTTTGTAAGCATTGCTCTCTATTCCGAATTTATCTTTGATGTCATTTTCCCTTACGTAAGCTTTGATTACCCTTATTCCTGAAAAGGTTTCCTGCACAAAGCCAGACAATTTTGAAAGTCGCTGCTGAATCTTTTCGCTACGCTGGTTGATCATTGTATGAACGTAATAAATAACAAAAGCGAGGATTGGTAGGGGAAGCAAGCTATACATGGCTAGCTTGACATTAACGCTTACCATTGCTATAATAACGAGTAAAAAAAGTACAACTGTATTAATGGTGTACATTATTGCTGGCCCCACATACATCCGCACGCGACTTACATCTTCGGTTACACGGTTCATTAAATCGCCGGTATTATTGCGCCGGAAAAAGCTCATTGAAAGGTCTTGATAGTGCTGATAAATTTCGTTTTTCAAATCATATTCAATATGCCTTGACATTAAAATGATTGTTTGACGCATAAGAAAAAGGAACACCCCTCTTAAAAGGGCCAGCATTAAAACTGTTGCTCCGAAAAACAACAGGCTTGATCCGAAAACTTCATAAACCAAAGACTGTCTTTCAAATCCGGCAAAGAGGCGGTAGTTATTGATATTTTCCGTTACAAGATCGAACGCAATACGAATGACTTTAGCGGGAAGGATTCCGAAGATATTTGAGACAATCACAAAAATAATTCCCGGAATTAATCGCCAACGGTATTTGTAGAAAAATTTATTGAGATATGCCAGGTCTTTCATGCTGCGCTGTTTGCAAAAGTAGTAAACCTTAATAAAGGCCGGAGATTATATTGTTTGAAAATTTTGCTAGTTTTGCAGGCAGAATCGCATCTCACAATGATACCAAACACTTCAGAAGAAAGTTCAGTTTTTAAAGAACTTAGCAAATGTAATCATCAAAAGGTTGTGTTTTGCAGCGATGTAGATACGGGTTTAAAAGCGATTATAGCCGTTCATGATACTACCCTCGGTCCGGCTTTTGGCGGTACCCGTATGTGGGAGTATAAAACTGAAGGGGAGGCCCTAAGAGATGTGTTACGTCTTTCGCGTGCGATGACTTACAAAGCTGCAATTAGCGGTCTGAATTTAGGTGGAGGGAAAGCACTGATTCTAGGAAACAGTCGCGTAAATAAGTCGGAAGCTTTGATGCGGAAATTCGGACAGTTTCTTCGCAATTTAAACGGAAGTTTTATTACTGCCGAGGATTTAGGAACCAGTAACCGGGATATGGAATATATCCGTATGGAAACCGATCATGTTGTTGGTGGTCGTGAATCTTTAAATGGTTCAAACCCATCTCCAATAACCGCAAAAGGTGTTTTTGTTGGCATTAAAGCCTGCTTAAAGGAGCTTTACGGAAATGATAGTCTGGCAGGTCGCTCAGTTGCGGTTCAGGGGATAGGCCATGTTGGCGAAAATCTGGTGCAATTGTTAAGAGAAGAAAATGCCAAGGTTTTTGTTAGTGATATTAATGAAGAACGTGTAAGTCAGGTAGCGAAAAAATATGGCGCAGATCCGGTTTCGAACAACAATATTCTTGATCTGGAATTTGATGTTTATTCGCCTTGCGCAATGGGTGGAATAATTAATACGGCTACCATTGAAAAAATGCGATGCGGGATTATTGCCGGTTCGGCAAACAACCAGCTTGCAGATGAAAATTTGCATGGGCAACTGCTTTTAGATAAAGGAATAATATACGCTCCCGATTATTTGATTAATGCCGGCGGTATGATCAATTCTTATTCTGAGTTGTCAGGATACAGCAAAAAAAGAACTTTGCAACTTGCGGAGAATATATATGAAATTACAAGGGTTGTGTTGAAGAAGTCTAAAACAGAAAACATCCCAACTAATAAAGCAGCTGATATTATCGCTGAAAAGCGGATCTCAGATATTAAAAAAATTAAAGCATCCTATTAGTTGAATAGGTATTAAAAATAAATCGTTCTTATAAATGTTGAATAGAAGGCAGCTTAGGGTGAAGGTGTTACAAACTTTGTACGCATACCATTTATCCGAGAATAAAATAGTGAAGACTTTCGAAAAGAAGCTTCTTGATAGTGTGGATGATGTTTTCGAAATGTATATCTGGCTGCTGGCCTTGTTAATTGAAGTGTCTGATTATGTATTAACAGATGCCGACGAACGCGCAAATAAACACTTGCCTAACGAAACGGATTTAATTTCCAATCCGAAGCTTAATCAAAACAAATTTCTTAGAGCATTAAAGGAAAATCCGGAGTTTAAACTTCAGTTTAAAAAATATAATCCGTCTTGGAACTTCGACCCCGAGATCGTTAAAACCATCTTTTCCGAGCTTAAAAATTCTCCGCAGTATGAAGCATATCTTACTAACGAAGATGTTTCTATGCGTGCCGAGAAAGACATTATCAAATACATCTTCAAAAAGATCATTCTGGTTGTTCCTTCAGTAGAGCAATCTTTTGAAGAAAAGTTTATTAACTGGCAGGTAGATCGTCCTGTGCTGGAGGCTTTAATTGCCAAAACCTTCAGCAATTTTCAAAGTGAAGATGGCGCGGATAATAAACTGGCTCAAATTAGTCCGGCCTGGGTAGAAGACCGGGAATTTATTGTTACGCTGTTTCAGAAAACGATTGCTTTCGATGATGAATATCAGAAGTTGATAGCCGACAAAACTAAGAATTGGGAAGCAGAACGGATTGCTATTATTGATATTTTGCTGATGAAATTAGCATTAACGGAGTTAATTCATTTTCCGGTTATCCCGATTAAGGTATCAATGAATGAGTATATCGAAATTTCAAAAGAATTTAGTACTCCGAAAAGTAATTTGTTTATTAATGGTATTTTAGACAAAATATTAGCCGAATTAAAATCTTCAGGAAAAATTCGTAAAACAGGACGAGGATTAATAGAATAAATATGAAAAAGACTTTCTTACTATTATTTACAGCATCAGCTATTTTAGTTTCTTGTAATAACACGGATAAGGCGACTACGCAAAGCGGAACTGATACAGCATCAGCAGTTTCCCAGACTTCAGCAGTTGAACCAAATAAAGATGTAGCAATTGCTTTCAAATCAAATAATTACGATTTCGGGAAAATTACAGCAGGCGAAAAGGTAACTCACGACTTTGAATTTACAAACACCGGCTCGGCTCCATTAATTATTTCGAACGCTAGTGCAGCTTGCGGATGTACCGTTCCAGATTATCCAAAAGAACCTATAGCTCCGGGAAAAAGCGGGATTATTAAGGTTGTTTTTAACAGCGCAGGTAAAACCGGAATGCAGCACAAAGTAGTGACCTTAACAACAAACGCCAATCCGCCACTTACGGAGATTTATATAACGGGCGAGGTTAAAGCCAAATAATCAAACAATAATTAAATTATAAATAGAGACAGAATGGTAGCAAATATTTTATTGCAAATGGGTGGTTCAACCCTGTCGGGGATGATTCCATTGGTATTAATGGTCATTGTGATTTATTTCTTTATGATAAGGCCGCAAATGAACAAAGCTAAAGAGCAAAAGAAATTTGTAGAAGCACTTAAAAAAGGCGATAAGGTGGTTACTACTGCCGGTATCCATGGCAGAATTTCGGATATTAATGATACAACAATGGTGCTGGAAGTAGAAGGTGGTACTAAGATCAGGTTCGATAAATCGGCTGTTTCTTTAGATGCTTCAAAACCGGCAGCCACTAAAGCCTAGTGTCCTGAGCGAAGTATAAGGTATACGAATAGGCTTCGACTCCCTGCCCGTCCGGACAGGCGGGCGGTACCATTGACGTTTATTTTTAAAGCGCTTTGTCTTCCCGAACTTGTTTCGGGATCTCGATTTCAAATTATTAAAGTATGAGCGAGATGCTGAAACGAGTTCAGCATGACATCAATCCAAGATTGACGTCATTTTATATTGCTTTTTATGGAATAGTTATCCTTTAGCCTGACACGACACTGCTAATTAAAGATTAAGTTAGGTGCCGCTCCGCAAGGGCGGCATTTTTTGTGAAAATCTATTGTTTTTTAAGAGGCTACAAAGAACCTTCAAAATACTTTCATCCTCCGTTTACAATTGTACTCATGAAGGGTTTTGTTATATAGATATTGTAATTTAGGTTTAAAATCAGATAATGCCGATAATTTCACTTAACCGTATAGAGAGGCGCAGAGTATCAGTTTTTTTAAGCTGTTTACTGCTCGCTGTTTTTTGCTGGTTATTTTTCGCTTTATCTAAAGAATACGATTATAAAGTCAATTCTAAACTTAACTTCATTAATCCTACCTTACATAAAGCCTATCATCCTCTGCAAGACGATACAGTTACTTTGAATGTTCGTGGTACCGGTTGGCAGTTGCTTTTTTCAAAATTGAAGCTCAGAC
>JANMZB010000817.1:0-1482 GCA_031382725.1 Sphingobacteriaceae bacterium
ATTACATAAGGCTCGACTTTGTACACTTGTGTATCTTTTGCCACTAAAGAATGATTTATGGGCTGTATAAGACTAAACAGTTCATACACTTTTTCACGTTCACCTAAGGCTGCGAATGCCATTAAGGTCCAGATTGCGGCATGAGAATATTGGCCTCCATTCTCCCGAACACCTGGAACGTACCCGCGGATGTAACCCGGGTTAGGTCCTTTTGAATCGAAAGGCGGGTCAAGTAATTGAATGAGCTTTAAGTCTCTTCTCACAAGATGTTTATCAAGTGAGGCCATACCCATTTCGCTACGCTCCTTAGTACCAGCACCCGATAAAACTGACCAACTTTGCGCAATAGCATCAATACGGCACTCTGCATTTTGAGCCGATCCCAAAGCGTTACCATCATCGAAATAAGCGCGACGATACCATTTACCGTCCCAGCCTGATTTTTCTATATTAACCTGAAGTTTGGCTGCCTCAGCTTTACATCTTTCAGCAAAGTCTTTATCCTGAAAAGCAACAGAAATATCAGAAAATTTTATCAGGATATCATATAAGAAGAATGCCAGCCAAACACTTTCGCCCTCACCCTTATGTCCAACCTGATCCATTCCATCGTTCCAATCACCTGCCCCGATAAAGGGTAAGCCATGTTTGCCAAAGCGAAGACTATAAGTAATGGCCCGTTTACAATGCTCGTACAGAGTAGCTTTAATATCACTACTGATAGGCAGGTCATAAAGCGTCTCCTCATCATCAAAAAGGGTCCGACTTTCGAGGAAACCGACTGGAACATTCAGTATTTCCGTATCTCCCATGGCCGCAACATACCGTGATACCACAAATGGAAGCCAAAGCATATCATCTGAGCATCGTGTCCGCACTCCCCTGCCTTCTGGCGGATGCCACCAATGCTGTACATCGCCTTCAATAAACTGACGCGAAGCACTTAGCAGAATTTGCTCCCGGGCCATGGAGGGCTTGTTATGCAGTAGTGCTAATACATCCTGGAGCTGGTCGCGGAACCCAAAAGCACCCCCAGATTGGTAGAATCCACTGCGGGCGAACATTCGACAGGCCATGGTTTGATAAGTTAACCAGCCGTTTGCCAGAATATTGAGTGCCTGGTCTGGAGTGTTTACCTGTATGGTTCCTAATGCTTCATTCCAATATTCTTTAACATCATCCAATGATTGTATTACCGAATCCCGATTAGCGAACTTTCTAATTAGCGCATCAGCGGCATGGGTGTTCTCCTCGTTTCCGAGCATGAAAATTATTTCCTTTTCGGCACCATCAAGCAAATCGAATTTCACCTGAAGGGCAGCACAAGGGTCTATTCCCGCTCCCTTTTTACCCGAAAGCCTTTTGCGATACATAGCCTGCGGCTCAGCTAAATTCCGGTTGCGCCCAATAAATTCGGAGCGGTCGGCGGTATAGCTAAAATCTACCCCGCCTCCCACTTTAAAGAAGGTGACACGTTCGGAG
>JANMZB010000852.1:0-1305 GCA_031382725.1 Sphingobacteriaceae bacterium
CCTGAGTTCACAACCAACCATTCATCGGATTCCTTCCTGATGTCCCCTTTAAACGGCTTGTTGTCACCAACATCCATCACCTGTAGCCTTGATGTGTACCCTTCTGGAACATAATCGATCTCAGTGTTGCATCTTGAAAACGCTTCCCGCACCTTGGATGTCTTATGGACGGAAAAGGAATCAAGAAGAAGATAATACATTTGTTTGTCGTCTTTTTCCATTGTATGTTTCTTCCAGCAAGTATCGATCCAATGAAGCATGACATCCTCGTCAAACCAAGCATTTTCCTGAACGGCAAGTACCACCTCGTCTGGATATCCCTCTCGTTGTTGTTGTGTAATCTCCTGACTTATACGGCCGTCCTTTGTCCCTTTGAAAACAATATACGGTAACAATTTTTCTCCACTTGCACTTGCTCCAAGCATGATCGTGCAACGACTACTCGAATTCGCACCTTTCACAGAAACAGTCTTGGATCCTCTCTTTGCCAGAGTGAAACGCGCCTCCATTGAATAGTAGCAGTTCGTCTGATCGACATTATACACATTCGAAAGCGGAATCGACATCATCGCAATCTTCTCCTTCACCATCGACTGAAAGTCAGCAATCATCCCGTCGCAGAGTCTAGTCTTTTGCGCCGTATGGGTTGCCCTACGCCACGAGATATCCCAATTCCGAAGCAACCGATGAATGCGATTACGAAATGCATCAGGCTTAAGGAAGCAACAACTTACCGGATCAACTCTCCTTACCTCCGCCATCAACATCCGCGCAGATACCGAGAAATCATCACTTCTCTTTTCATCCAGAAACTTTCTCAAACATACAAGAGTTGCTTCAGGGAAGCAGCTCTTCCTACCAGCTCCAATCAACCGAGTACATTTTGATGATTTGTTCCTTTTGATTGCCCGACTGCTGTCATCATCAGGGGATACATCATCAAGCGAAGCAAAAGATTTCATCCAACGCCTGATTTGCGAAGGCTGTACATCGTACCTTCTAGCAGTTGACCTGATACCAGATCCGCTGCTAGATACTTGTACTGTGGCTTCCTTGCAGATTGCAAGTTTCGCGGTAAGTGACAATGTACGGCGAGGAATTTTTAGCATGGGTGAAACATCAGTCGTATTAGAGGTAGTATTATTCATGGTAGATTGTACGTCAAACGGCAAAAAGTGAGCGTGCAATGGAACAAAATTATGAGTGACCATCATAGCATCCAAAAATTACTCTAACTCATCAACCAACCACACGATCGAGAAAGCCGCGCCATACTTGGGAAGCATTTTTCAAGGTCTTTCCAGC
>JANMZB010000899.1:0-1558 GCA_031382725.1 Sphingobacteriaceae bacterium
CCAAATGATTTTAAACTAAAAATACTTCCGTTACTTCTAGTAATCTTGATTGCAGCATTCAACTTGGCTTTTATTAGTTTGGAACTTAGCTCAATGCTAATTATAGGAGCTCTTGTTTCTGCGATAGTAGTTTTTTACCACTTCCTTAATCGCTCATTATATGTTAAGTAAAAATCAATTCTATTGGGTCATCTTGTGGAAGCTAATTTGGGGAAACCGAATTGTTAAGGCCCGGGTAATAGGATCTATCCTATCCTACCCAGTATTTTTTTTTATAAGCATACTAATTGTTGGTCATTTTCAACTTAAAATTCAAGCTATAATAAACGTCATATATAATTGCGGATTGTTTTGAGTAATTTCATACCTTTATTGAAAAAGGTTATGAAAAAATTAGTGATCAATGAGCCCAAGAAAATCGAGCGTCAAATTAACAAACTTATCAGTAGTGATCCGGAAGGGAAATTTATTTACCGGCTTTGTTCTTTGAAAATGTTTTTGAATGATCCTACCTGTACCACTGAAAGTCTGGGGAAGATTATGCAGACTTCTCCCAGAACTATCGCCAATTGGATTAACTGGATTAATTCTGAAGGGGATATAAATATTTTAAGAGATCAGGATAAACCCGGCAAGAACACTACGCTGAACCAGGAACAGATGAGTCACCTTAAAGAGCAAATTCAAAAACATCCGAACGCAGCAGGTTTAGATTCAAACTTATGGGATGGTAAATTGCTCTCTCATTATATAAAGAAAAAATTTGACAAAGAACTGAAAGTGAGGCAATGTCAAAGGATATTTAATAAACTTGGATTTAGATTGAAAAGAGGAAGAACCATGGTAGCCAAAGGAAACGCAGCAGATAAAAAGGCTTTAAAAAAAACTTCGGATGATTCGAACAAAAGGAAAATATGAGATTTATTTTGAAGATGAATGCCACTTTCAACGAAACACAACGATAGTAAGAGCGTGGTTCTTAAAAGGAACAACACCTGAAATAAAATCACCGCCCGTGAGAGAGAAGGTCAGCATCATGGGGGCAATGGGCATGGATAACGGACAACTGATTACTATGAAATCCAAAATATTCAATGCGGCCAGTTTTAAAACATTTGTCAAGAAAATTATTAGATGTGCAAAAACGGAAAGGAAAATATTGCTGGTTTTGGATAATGCGAGATTTCATCACGCATTGGTTAACAAGGAGTTTTTGAATACAGTTAAGGATAAACTGGAACTGTTGTATTTACCACCCTACTCACCCGAACTGAATCCGATAGAGTCATTCTGGAAAAAGACAAGGAGAGGCGTAACACATAACAGGTACTTTGAATCACTAGTTGAAGAGGAAGCATGCTTAGACAAATTCTTCAAGAAATTCAGAAACCCAAATAAAATCCTCACCTCATTATCCGCAAATTATTAAGACGTTTATTATCGTATGCTGCTTTGCAGCAATGTTCGTACTCGCTGGGGGCGAGTTATGGGCGCAAGATCGAACCGTGACGGGGAAGGTCACATCTGCAGAAGACAATACAGCTCTTCCCGGTGTAAG
>JANMZB010000902.1:0-4063 GCA_031382725.1 Sphingobacteriaceae bacterium
ATTGGTGGAGCTCGTCGCGATGAAGAAAAAGCAAGAGCTAAAGAGCGTATTTTTTCTGTAAGAGATGAATTTGGTGCCTGGGATCCTAAAAGACAAAGGCCTGAACTCTGGAATTTATATAACGGTAAGATTGCCAAAGGGGAGAACGTTCGTGTGTTTCCGATAAGTAATTGGGTGGAGCTTGATGTTTGGAATTACATAAAACGCGAAGGGATTGAACTTCCGTCGATTTATTTTACCCACGAACGTGAAGTTCTAATTCATGGCGAATATTTGGTTGCAGTTTCTCCCTTTATCAGGATTGATGAAGGCGATGTGATTGAGAACCGACGAGTTCGTTACAGAACGGTAGGCGATATGACCTGTACCGCAGCGGTAGAGTCAACAGCATCAAGCATCGACGATATCATTGCAGAAATTAACCTTACAAACATCAGCGAACGCGGAGAAACCCGTATCGATGATCAGGTGTCTGAGGCTGCCATGGAAGACAGGAAAAAGAACGGATACTTTTAGGGTGAAGCAAGAGGTTAGATATAAGAAGCAAGACATTGCGCTCTATATCTGCAAGCATAAATAAAATTAAAAGGGAGAGAATCGAAATAAGCACTTGTCTTATATCTTGATTCTTTCATCTTATATCTAAACAAAAATGGATTTACTTCGATTTATAACAGCTGGTAGTGTTGACGATGGAAAGAGCACATTAATTGGCCGCCTTTTATATGATACTGATTCTATAAAGGTTGATCAATTAGAAACCATTCTTAAACAAAGCAAAAATAAATCTGAAGGGGAAATCGATCTGGCATTGTTTACCGATGGTTTACGTGCAGAGCGCGAGCAGGGAATTACCATTGACGTTGCTTACAAATATTTCAATACTGAAAAACGAAAGTTCATTATTGCGGATGCTCCGGGCCATACCCAGTATACCCGAAATATGGTTACGGGCGCATCAAACTCAGACTTAATTATCATTTTAGTGGATGCCCGCCAGGGAGTGATTGAGCAAACACGCCGCCACAGCATATTGGCTTCGCTTTTAGCAATTCCTCATGTGGTTGTAACGATCAATAAAATGGATATGGTTCATTTTTCCGAAGCGGTTTATAATGATATCATGAGCGATTACATGAGAATGGCCGAGCAGCTCAATATCAAAGACGTAACTTTTATTCCAATTAGTGCCTTAAACGGCGATAACATTGTAAAGCCTTCAGTTAATACACCCTGGTATGAAGGGGAGACTTTGTTGAATCTGTTGGAAACGATCAATATTTCAAATGATATAAACCATACCGATCCACGCTTCGCAGTTCAATATGTTATTCGTCCTCAATCAGACGACTTACACGATTACCGTGGATACGCCGGAAAAGTGGTTAGTGGTATCTATAAAAAAGGTGATTTTGTAACTGTTCTTCCGGAAGGAATCGATTCGGAAATTGAAGCTGTTGAAATAAATGGCGAAGAAGTTGATCTCGCTTTCGCCCCTCAAAGTGCGGTCATCAGATTGAAGCATGATATCGATGTAAATCGTGGTAACGTAATAGCAAATCAAGCCAACTTGCCGAGTGTTTCTCAAGAAATTGAAGCTGTTATTTGCTGGATGGACACTAAACCATTACTCCCGGGCAACAAATATTTGATTCAGGTACACGGAAAAACCGTGCGTTGCGTAGTTAAAGATATCAATTACAAACTTGATGTAAATACGCTTGTAAAGCATGAGAATATAGAACAAGCCGGTCTGAATGATATTGTACACGTTACCATCAAAACAGCATCTCCTATTGTATTTGATTCTTATGAAAAGTTACGCGCCAACGGCGGAGCGATTTTAATTGATGAAACAGCCTTCACTACTGTGGCAGGATGTATGATTCAATAAGGTAGAATATGTAAGGTTGTTGGAATACAATTTGTTAGGAAAATTCGTTAATTTCATGTTTCCTGGCGGATATTATGCTCTCAACTACGAACTACTCTTTTCTCATTCAAAAAATTGATGAGTTTATACGGAAGTATTATCTTAACAAAGTAGTAAGAGGTTCTATCTATTTGGCGGCATCAATCTTCGCAAGCTATATTTTTGTAACTGTTGCCGAGTATTACGGTAATTTTTCGACGATAATTCGTACTCTTCTTTTCTACAGTTTCCTTCTATTAAATACAAGCATTCTAATTAATTGGATTATCATCCCCCTGTTATCCTTTTTCCGTTTAGGTAAAAATTTGTCTCATGAGCAAGCCTCGAAAATTATCGGACAGCATTTTAGTCATGTGAAAGATAAATTGCTCAACACTTTACAGCTAAAAAAGCTGGCTGATGAAAACATTCAACAAAAATCATTAATTGAAGCAAGTATCAATCAAAAGATTGATGACTTAAAGCCTGTACCTTTTGCCTCTGCAATCAGGATAAACGATAATCGGAAATATTTAAAGTACGTATTGCCGCCTTTAGCCATAATCTTGTTTATTAGTGCTACCGTGCCTGCTATTTTTTCCGAAAGTACCGAGAGGCTAATCAAGCACGATGAAAAGTTTGTTAAAAAAGCTCCGTTTCAGTTTCTGATTTTAAATAAATCGTTAACAGCGGTTCAGGGAGATGACTTTGAGTTAAAGGTAAAAATGACTGGGGACGAAATCCCTCAAGACATTTATTTAGAAGACGGTGCCAATACCTTCAAGCTCACAAATGAGAATATCATCCGCTTCTCGTATTCTTTCAGGAATTTGCAAAGCAGTAAAAAAGTACGACTTGTAGCCGGTGAATTTAGTTCGGATGCCTATAATATTGAAGTCAGGCAAAAGCCATCCCTTCTGAATTATGATGCATTTTTGGAATATCCTTCATACATAGGGAAAAGGAATGAATTGATCAGTAATTCCGGAGATTTAACTGTCCCGGGAGGAACCAAAATAAATTGGAAATTTAAAACGGATAATAGTAGCAGCATTCTTTTAAAGCTTGGCAATAACATTATTAGCTTAAACCCTTCCGGTGAAAACCGGTTTAATTTTTCCTTTAAGGCGATGCAAAATACATCCTTCACAACAAGGCCTGTTAACGATGAAGTTAATACAACTGATGTAGCTACTTATACTATTAAAGTTATTCCCGATCTTAATCCTTCAATCATACTAAACGAACGACCTGATTCGGTAAACTCAAAGATGATCTATTTTGTAGGCCAGGTTAGCGATGATTATGGCTTTTCCGCTTTGCGATTTAACTACAAGATTCTTGCAGGTGAAAAAGTAATCAAAGCCGAAAGCAAATCCATCGTCTTTGACCGAAATGCTTTACAAAGTAATTTTCTCCATCTATGGGATTTAAAAACTGTAAACGCAGCACCTGGTCAAAATGTAGAGTATTATTTCGAAATCTTCGATAATGATGGCGTTAACGGATCTAAGGTCACCCGATCTGCAACAAAAACGCTTAAACTTCCAACCGTCGAAGAGACAGAAAAAAGTATCGAACAATCTTCAAAAGCCGTTGAGAAAAAAGTGGAGCAGGCTATTCGCCAAGCGGCTCAGTTGGAACGCGAGGCGAAAAAGATAACCCAGGATTTAATTGAAAAAAAGACGCTCAATTACGAAGAAAAGAAACAAGTTGAGCAACTGCTCGAAAAACAAAAAGCTCTTGAAAACTTAGTTAACGAAATCAAAAAGGAGAATAAGCAAAAGCAACTCGATCAGCAAGATTTAAAGAAGCCCTCTCCGGAGATATTAGAGAAGCAAAAGCAGATAGAGGATTTATTTAACAATGTTCTGGACGAGAAAACCAAAGAGCTTTTAAAAAGTATTGAGAAACTTCTGGAGCAAAATAACAAGAACCAAACTCAACAAGAGTTGTCTAAAATGCAACTCGATAATAAAACGCTTCAAAAAGAATTAGACCGAATTTTGGAGCTTTATAAACAGCTTGAATTTGATCAGAAACTGACTAATACGATTGATAAGATTCAAGATCTTTCAAAAAAGCAAGAAAAGTTAGCTAACGAAACTCAGCAAAAAAATTCTGTCAATAAAGCATTAAAAGAAAAGCAGG
>JANMZB010000043.1:0-1471 GCA_031382725.1 Sphingobacteriaceae bacterium
TCGAGGTACGGAGATGGGTTAGCCTCTTTCCTACCGAGTCTACTTCGATGTACTGAGCTGGGTTTGCCTCTTCCCTACCGAGTCTACGTCGGTGTACGGAGATGGGTTAGCCTCTTTCCTACCAAGCTTACGTCGAGGTACGGAGATGGGTTAGCCTCTTTCCTACCGAGTCTACTTCGATGTACTGAGCTGGGTTAGCCTCTTCCCTACCGAGTCTACGTCGGTGTACGGAGATGGGTTAGCCTCTTTCCTACCAAGTGTCACTGGGTTACCCACATCACCTCAATAATGTGTGTAGGGTTCGTAGTCAACCCGACAGGGTGGGTACGCAGTGCGGATACGATAAAATCGGTTGTCTCCTGTTTCCTGGCAATCCTTACCGACCATCCGTGGTATCCTGTTTCCTGGTAATTCTTACCGGCCATCCTGTTTCCTGGTAATCCTTACCGGCCATACGTGGTCCTTGGTCTTGATCGTGCTTATCTCCTGGGGTTCCACCCGTCACCCCCCCCCCACTCCCCTGTCGACATGTCAGGGGTGTGGTTAACGGTTTTGGCGTGTATGCACGGGGCTGGGGGGGGGGGCTGGAAGCGGATCGGGGTGGTGTGCTTGGGGTTCACTCCCCTCCTTCTTCTGTGGACGTGTCAGAGTTGGGTTTATCGGAAGGGGGTGCTTTCCGTTTGCGGGGGACCGGGGCAGTGAGGTCTGGGACAGAAATGGGGGTGGTGTCGGAAGGGGTTGGTGGAACGTGGAGGGGAATGGTGCCGGAAGATGGGAAGAGGATGAAGAGGGGCTTGCAAAAGTCCGGGAGGGGGATAGAGGCGTTAGCGGTGTCTTGGAGGGTTTGGAAGAAGGTTGGGAGGACCGTAGGTGGTAGTCGTGGAACCGTGGTGAGGTCAGTGTTGTAGGGAGGTGCAAAGCGGTTGAGGGTCGATGGTGACAGGAAACCGAGGAGAGCGGGACTGAGGCGTGAGAACATAAAGGCGACCCGGGTGGGGTTGTGCAGGTTGTTTTTCTTGTGGGTAAGGAATGTACGGTAGGCTGTCATAGTGGTATCGAGGAGGTTGGTCGACGAGATGTAGTAGACGTGGGATGTTTGCTTGACGATTTTTAACATTGCATAACGGATACATTCGAGGCCCATGATCAGGATGTGGTAGTGTTTTGGAAGGGATTGAGGTTGGTGGAGGCTGTCGAAGTATAAATGACCAAAATTGCGTGGGCACTGGAGGTCTTTCGAGTTGGCTGGCCAAAGGAGGCGGTAGA
The DNA here is from genome assembly GCA_031382725.1 of Sphingobacteriaceae bacterium. GTDB lineage: Bacteria > Bacteroidota > Bacteroidia > Sphingobacteriales > Sphingobacteriaceae > Paradesertivirga. The sequence goes on from JANMZB010000043.1 coordinate 1,267, forward strand.
ATGCTTCCCAGGTGGAGAGAAGGGTGTCTTCTGTGGGAGAGTAGGACTGGGAAGTGGTGGCGGTAGGATCAATGGGGACTGTGTTGGTGTCGGAAATGTCGTCTTGAGGGAGGTCACTGTCGGGGTGTTCATCGCTATCGCCGGCCTGTATTTGTGTAGGACTGCTTGGGAGGGGGAGCTGGGCCGTCGTGGAGAGGGGTGGGGT
>JANMZB010000413.1:0-1729 GCA_031382725.1 Sphingobacteriaceae bacterium
GATTGTTGTGTACAACAATATCTTTCGCGGAATTCTTGTACGTGAGAGAAATCAGGTAGTACAAGTACCTGATAATTGCTTTTCGTTAGTACGACAAGTAGCAAATGTATGTGGTCTTCATATAGCGTAATTTTTTGTGGAAAGTAAATTTATAATATTATGTTGTCAGGTGATAAGTACTCTGAGTACTAACAGACCTATTGAGTGAGTTGTTTTCTTTTCTGTACTAACAATATTTTTATGCACGTAGACTACAGTATAATTAGTGTATTGGCAAAAAGGGTAAAGATAATTTAGTTTTAAAACTGTAAATTATATTGATTGAATTAGTGTTTATGCTTAGAATATTGAGGTAACTTAGCTTTGCGTTTTTAAGATATTTAGTCTCGGTATATTTTTGGTATTTTAATTTAAATTTGAAATTATTTGCAATTCCGTTTGTACTTGTGGAAATTAATATGTGCATCTACCAATTATTTTGAGTTTATGGAAAATATATTTGTATTTTATGAAATTAATTTGAGCTTTCGGACTTAATATTTTCTTCAAAAAAAGACGGTGCACAAATTGTCAATTAGTAAATATTCGGAAAATGTACTAAATATGCTCGTAGATATGATTGTATATACGAATATTGGTATGAAATGTAATTTATAAATTAATTTTACTAAAAATGTATTTTAAAAATTACACTTTTGTACTTCATACATAAATATTAGGTTTAAAATTAAATTTTGCATACAATTAAACTAATAATTTATGTCGTTGCACAAAACGGGCTCTCTGATGTAATGTCGACCAGGTCTTGTACCTAGTGTTGCTCCATACCAATTATTATTTATTTCAATATATAATGGTTCTCCCAAATATATATTTGTCGGAGGTCGGTCTAGTACGAGTGTTGTCGCTAAACCACTGACAAGTGAGCGTACTTGTAGTAAGTCAAAAAAAAAAATTTTCTCCTGGTTGGGATTGAGGTAAAGCCGTAGACTCCTGGTAGATACCTTCAGGATCGCCAGCGAATTCTCCTTTGATCGAATTAAAACAGGCGTCGTTATGCCTTTTTCGAAATTCCGGACCGTGCACAGGTAGGTTATTTAACGATAGCTGTAGGTTCCAGTATTGAGTGCGTGCTGTGTCGTGCGGTATTGGTTCTAATAAGATACCGTTTCCTACTTTGTACTTTTGTACGTCCCTTTTGTGTTGATCCAGCCAATGAAGAATGAAATTATTATCGTGATATAAGAGTATGTCTTGTTCAGTACAGGCTGGTGTTCTATTAAATACTGGACAGCGAATTTCTTGATTTACTGCTCGTACACGATAGATGTCTTGTACGGCCGGTTGTATATAATTAAATGCAAGAGGCAAATATATTATTGTCTCGTAGAACTCCACTCGATCTTGTACGTGGTAGAGTATATGTTGGCAATCTTCAGGTGTGATTTGACAGTGGTATCTACACGGTTTAGTACTTGAAATTTGAAATTGAGTTTCTTCGTATAAATATAAATCCTGGATGTAGCTCCTTGGTAGTCGTTTTACGTTGGTTGTCTTTTCAATTAAATCTGAATCAAAAAAATAATTATCACGTACTTTTCTTCCACTCAATATGTACTATACGATCGCAATTATATAAATTCCTTCGTGGCATAAATATAATCAGTACTGTATATGGTAGCCAAAGAATTTAATTTATTGGAAGTACAGTTGACAATACAGTGAGTCG
>JANMZB010000079.1:0-13760 GCA_031382725.1 Sphingobacteriaceae bacterium
CCCATCCAATAATCGCAAGTTCTCCACTACATGAGAAGTGTAATCTTCAAGCACCTCCCCTTTTTCAGCTCTTACTCTGAACGGCCAGGGCGACGTCATTACAAGTTTAACCCACGAAACATCCTTAGTATGAAAACCTACCCGAACATGTTTTGCCAGAGCATCAGCACAATTAATTGCCGCATCGAGATACTTCTTCTCACCCGTAATTTTGTAGAAATTTAAATAAGCAATTCCCATCTCTCCTATTTTATCAACTTCTAAAACATGTTTACCATCGCCACGACCAATATTTTCCTCGGTTCTTGCGGTATCAAACCTAGAAGCGCCAGTATACATTAAATCTCCTGCATCAGAACTTGCAAAGGGAACTGAAGCCCATACCCAGTTTGCAGGGGTAGTGCCATTCTTGATTTGGTGATCGAGCGCTTTACGTGCAATTTCAACCATTGATTGATCTCCTGAATAATTTCTCCAGTCTATCGCTAAACTTTGCACCATGCCACCATTTACAACAATCGGGTTATGAGGCCAATCAGAACCGTAAAAACCGCCCTTGCCATCACGATACATTGAACAATGTGTTAGATATAAAGGCAAACTATTTTTGGGACTTACCGGACAATTTTTCCAAAAATCTATAGCGATTTTAACCGCTTGTATATACCCATAGCCTGGATTTGATGGCCTGTAACGGGATAATAATTTACCCTTACTATCTAATATAACCTTGGCACCACACATGCTATCAACCCGATATTGAGATTGAGCACTTAAAAAGGTGAATAAAAATACGCAGAGTGATAAAAATGATTTCATGAGTGATCTAAATTACAAGTAAAACCTATTAAATAGGATTACATCTGATGCAACAATGAGTTACATGCATGTAAATTGTAAACATAAAATTAGTTTAAATGTAAACTTCTAGGCTTAACTAATAGGTTTGTTACAAAGAAAATACGTAGCAAGGATATTTACCCTATTTTGAATAAGGCAGCTCAATCGTGAAAACGGAACCCTGATTTAATTCGCTGCTAAGGCTAATGAAGCCATTATGTCTTTTAACGATTTCATTTGACCGGAAAAGTAGGAGTGAATTGATTAAAAGACTATTTCAAAGAACCTTCCACAGCTACCGGCAATCTAAAATAAAACGTTGATCCTTCATTCAATTTACTCTCTACCCCTATTTTCCCTTTATGGGCTTTGATAATTTCCGAAGAGATATACAAGCCCATTCCCAGCCCACTTGCCGAGAAGTTTTTATCATCAACCCGGTAAAAGCGCTCAAATATTAATTCGATTTGAGATTCCGATAATCCGATTCCATTGTCGGTTACAGATACCTGCACATAATCTGAATACTTCTCAGCACTTACAAAAATGTCCCTGTTTACAGGAGAATACTTCACTGAATTGTTGATGAAATTCATTAAAACTTGCTCCAGTCTCTCGAAATTTCCCGTAACAAATAGATCTTCCTGAGTTGTGCTGGTTATATTATACTCGTGATAAATGTGATTTGCATTTTCCACACAAGAGCGAACAACATTTGCTATGTTGAGCGTTGATTTGCTAAACTGTAGCTTACCTTTTTGAATTTTGCTAACATCCAATAAATCGTTTACAAGATTTTGCAATTTCATTATCGCTTCGTCAGCTTTACTTACGAATTGCTTTACAGTACCAGGCAAAGCTTCCTTTTTATAATTACCTATAAGCTGTAAGTATCCTTTCAGGCTGGTTAGAGGGGTCTTTAATTCATGGCTGGCAATTCCAATAAACTCATCCTTCTTCTCCATCGCCCGTTTTTGGTCTTCTATATCGGTAGCTGTTCCAACCCAAAAAAGGATTTCACCTGTATCACTCTTTAAAGGGTTTGCCCGATTTAAATGCCATCGATAATAGCCATCAGCACGTTTATATCGGTTTTCGATTTCAAAAGTTTTACCCGTTTCGAGGGATTTGAAAAATGTCTCAACAGTTTTATCAATATCATCTGGATGAACCACAGCTTTCCAGCCCCAATCTTTGGTTTCCTGTAGTGTTAAACCGGTGTAATCGTACCAACGCTGGTTATAATAGTAAACTTCACCTGTAGGCAAATTAGTCCAGGTCATCTGCGAAATGTTGTTCGACAACATTTTAAAATGTTCCCTGCTTAAAAGCAATTCATTAGTTCTTTCCTTTACTGTAAACTCCAGTTGATTATTAAGCGCAATACTTACCTGTTGGGCTTCTTCAAGCTCCTGGTTTTTAATTTTTAATAACTTTTGAGAATCTTTTTGAGCTGTTAAATCCGTAAGGATGATACTCATAGAAAGGCCTTCATCCAACTCGAGTGTGTTAAGCGACAACAGAAATGGAATTGGCTGGTTATCGCTGTCCAGAAGGTAAATCTCTCCCTTACAGTCACGCATCCATCCTGCTTCCAATAATATTCTAAATCCTTCCTGAGATTCGGATGGAACAAATTCAATAAAATACAAACCAATAACCTTTTCGAGGGGAAGCTTAATAGCATTTGCAAAACTGGAGTTACTATAAACAATAACACCTTCGCGGTTTAACGTTACCGCGCCTTCGTTCATTTTTTCTATAAAAACACGATAGGTTTGATCGGCATTTTTTAACGTATATAATTGATGTCCTTCGTCATTTTGTACGATTAAAGCATCTACCTGCCCTGTACGAATAGCTTCGATAGTATCATTAGCTTCTTCAAGTTGGTTACTCAACTCAAAAATCTTTTCTTCAAGTTCTTTTATTGTCTTTTCTTCCAACATTATTGATCTAACAAACCTAGTCCCTTAAGTACTTTTTCGGTATCAGACAGATCTCCAATAAATCTTCTTTCGGGTAATGGATTTTTTTTAATTAGTAATGGTAACGCAATAATTTGTTCATTTTCTGCCGCCAGGGGCTGCTGATAAACATCAATAATTTCCAGGCTGTATTTCCCGTCAAGATTGGATTCACAGATGCTTTTAATATTTGAAATTGCCCGGGTGGAATTAGGAGAAGCACCTGTAACAAACAGCTTAAAAAAATATTGATCGTTATTTCCTAGTAGGTTTTGATCTTCCTGATGTTCGTATTCCTGCACTTTATTGTTTTAGAGGTACTATATTTAATCCTACTAGCACTTTTTCTTCGTTCGATAAATCTCCAATGATCTTGCGTATAGGAACCGGAACTTTTCTTACCAAAGTTGGTACGGCAAATATCTGATCGCCTTCTGCTAATTGTGGATGCAATAATAAATCAATTACCTCAATTTTATATCTCCCCTCTAAATGCTCCTCGCAGTATTTCTTAAGATTATTTAATGCCGCCACTGATTTGGGGGTCTTACCGGCAATGTAAAGCCTTAGCTCCCAGGTTTGTTCTTCTATTTCCATAATCATTTTTCAAAGTCATTATCACCGATTTCTCCGCGTCTGATCCTTGTCATCTCCTCGCGGTTATTATCGAGAATCTGCTTTTTTAACTCTTCTTCAATATACACTTTGTTTAATTCTTCCTCAATCGACTCGAATTCCGATTGCAGATTAGCAATGGTTGATTCCAGCACCTTTTTCTTTCGTAAAATTTCCCGGTCTTTTCTGCTAATTGCATGTCCGTGTAATGCTTCACCGGCTGCTTCCTGTAGTATTTGGGCTTCACGGGCTGAACCTACCATAACTCCTTCCGGGCCTAAATAGACATCTACAAGGGTTAATCCATCATTGCTTATTACAAACTCACGCACCTGGTTTGAGTGTTTCATCCCACGCGATTTCATGATATACATTCCCCGATTTCGCTCACCGTTATATTCAATATCACGAACTAATAACCAGGCATCTACCAAAGAAGAAACACCTTCATCGGTTTGCTCGTTCACAATATTATTGAGTGTTAATGCGGTAAACATTACTGTTATTTGCGATTGCTGCAGAAAATCAATCAGCCTGATTAGCATTGCCTTTACTTCACTCACCGAACCAACTGTTATCAAGTTAGTTATTGGGTCGAGAATTACAATTTCGGGTTTGAACTTTTTTACCAGTTTGTGAATAGCTACAAGGTGCATTTCGAGGCCGTAAAGTGTTGGCCTGAAAGCATGAAATTCTAATAATCCCGCTTCAACATGCTTATTCAGGTCAAACCCGATAGACTTCATGTTTCTAACAATTTGATTAGGAGATTCTTCAAAAGCCAGGTAAATACATTTTTTATTATCCAGGCATGCCTGATTTGCAAATGAGGCTGCGATACTGGTTTTACCGGTACCCGCTGTTCCCGATACTAAAATGCTGCTTCCTTTATAAAACCCTTTCCCTTCAAGCATTTGATCAAGGGTAAAGATTCCCGATGATACCCTTTCGGAGGAAATATCACTATCTAATTGTAAGGAGGTAACCGGCAGCACCGAAAATCCTTCATGATCTATCAAAAAAGGATATTCGTTTGTACCATGAACAGAACCGCGATATTTTACAATTCTCATCAGTCGTGTTGATATTTGGTTGATCACCCGATGCTCCAGTAAAATCACACAATCAGATACATACTCTTCTAATCCCTGACGTGTTAAAGAGCTTTCGCCCCGCTCGCCGGTAATAATCGCGGTAACGCCTTTTTCTTTAAGCCAGGTGAAAAGGCGTCGTAACTCGGCGCGTAAAATACCCTGGTTGTTCAAACTGGAAAATAAATTTTCGATAGTATCTAAAACAACGCGTTTTGCGCCGATACTGTCGATAGCATAATTCAGGCGTATAAATAAACCATCTAAATCGTATTCACCCGTCTCTTCTATTTCGCTGCGCTCAATATGCACATGATCAATTTTAACTTTTTTTTCAGCCTGAAGCTGTTTCAAATCAAAACCAATTGAAGCTACGTTCATTTCAAGTTCTGAAGCTTTCTCTTCAAACGCGATAAATACTCCTGGCTCGTTAAACTCAACTGCGCCACGGACAATAAATTCAACAGATAATAAAGTTTTGCCGCATCCGGGCCCACCGCAGATTAAAGTTGGCCTTCCTGTCGGTAAGCCGCCTTCGGTAATTTCATCCAGCCCGGCTATCCCGGTAGGTGTTTTTGGAAATTTATAATTTGCCATAAATGACGATTGTAGTGTGTGCAAGGAATTAGAGATCGTCAAATTCCTGTAAAATATTTTAAATTAACAACGAATTTGTAAAAGAGTTTATACAGATTCAAAAGAATGTAAAATTCCTAATTGTAGGTTAAATACCTAAGTAGAAATACCTCTAGATATATTCCTTAGCTGTTACACATTTAGTACTCGCAAGATTTAAAATTGCGGCTGATATTGAGGCTATTGCCTTTTAAGGCAACTAAAAGGTAAAATGGTATTTATGAAAAAGGTAAATAAAGTAGTAGCTTCATCTTTAGGAATTATTATTACGATGCCCCAGTATTCCGAAGAAGCATTTTTAGAAGGTGGGAGGGCTGTAGAAGGTGTCTGGATAGAACAAATATGGCCGATGTATCTTTCAGCCAATTTTACAGTTAATTTTTCTTCTTGCACGATTAACTCATGGAAAGGAAAAATTAGAAAAATATTATCAGGCAGAATTGGAGAAACTGCAGCACTCTTTCAACACATTACTCCCCAATTAAATAATAAACAGGCTGTATTTATGTTCAGGCTCGTTAAAGGTGGTAAGCCCAATATCAGATCATTACGCCGAACAATTGAATCTTCATTTATCTATTAGTCAATTTATATTATCAATTCTTTATATGAAAGTACCAGATCCTATAATAAAGATTTTTGCCGCAATTACTCTGCTTGTTCTTTTTACATTAAAGGCGCAGTCGGAAATCATCTTCACCGGAAAGAAAAGTATAGAATCTGTTGGCGGGCAAATTAAGTACTATGTAGATTCAAACTCAAATCAAACTATTGAAAGTATTCAACAGACCACAAGCTTTATTACCTCGACGGAGAAAGTGCCAGACTTCGGTTTGCTAAAAGTGCCAATATGGTTGAAGGTTGAAGTAAAAAATCAAAGTAATTCGCCAAACCTGATGCTTCAATTTGAGCAGTCGTACCTTCAAACAATTGATATTTACTCTTTTGAAAATAATGTATTTGTAGTTAACAAAAGCGGTTTAGAACGGCCTTTTAACTCCCGGATGGTTAATTCATATAAGTTCATTTATAAATTAGATATCCCTCCCGGAACAAGCAGGACTTATTATTTCAGGATAAAATCCATACTAAAGATGCGAATGCCGATTTCTTTGGGCCAAAGGAATGATATTATAGAAAACAACCTGAGTAAAAACATCTGTTTCGGAATATACTTCGGAATTATGCTCGTTATGTTTCTTTATAACCTCTTCATTTATTTTGTATTAAAAGAATCGATTTACCTGTATTATGTGGGCTATATTATTATCGTAGGTTTGGTACAAACCACTTACGAAGGCTATAGTTTCCAATACTTCTGGCCAGATAACAGCTTTTTGAGTACAAGATCATTTTTTCTTTTAACAGCACTTGTAAATATCACCGGCTTACAGTTTGTAAGAATGTTTTTGCATACCAATAGTTTTTTACCAAGGCTTGATAAGGTATCTTACTTTTTATATGCTGTATATGCAATTGATATTTTTTTCATCTTAAAAGGTGATTTCTTCACGAGTTACCAAATTATACAAGCTTTTGGGGGCTTAATGTCGATATATATTCTAACCATTTCTCTGATAATTGCGAAACGAGGGTATCGGCCAGCTAAATTTTTTCTATTAGCCTGGTTACCTCTTATTTTTAGTATTATTATTTGGTTCTTGGGAGATTTCAATGTGCTTCCTTATAACACATTAACTAATTATAGCATGACTATTGGCTCGGGTCTCGAGGCAATTTTGCTATCGTTCGCACTAGCCGATAAAATTAATATTTTCAAGGCCGAGAAGGAAAAATCGCAGGAGGAGACATTAAAGGCACTTCAAGAAAACGAAAAGCTCATACGTGAACAAAACGTTGTTTTGGAATCGAAAGTTAAAGAACGTACTACCGAACTTGAAGCCTCTAATGAAGAATTAAGCGAAACTTTAGATGATTTGAAACAGGCCCAAATGCAGTTGGTAGAATCAGAAAAAATGGCCTCTTTGGGTCAGCTAACTGCCGGTATAGCCCATGAAATTAATAACCCTATAACTTTTGTAACATCAAACGTAGCTCCGCTGCAGCGGGATTTTAAAGCTTTGATAGATGTAATTTCTACCATTGAAGATATTAGCTTTTCCGATGCGCCAATATCAGAAAAACAACAAAAGATTGAAGACTATAAAGAAGAGATTGACTTCGACTACCTGAAGATAGAGATTTCGCACCTCATAAAAGGAATTAATGAAGGAGCTTCGCGCACAGCAGAAATTGTAAAAGGCTTGCGGGTGTTCTCACGATTAGATGAGGATGATCTTAAATACGCCGATATTCTTGACGGCATTGAATCAACGCTGGTAATTGCCAATAATCTACTTGGGGGCGTAAAAGTAACCAAAAACTTTGCCGAACTGCCTTTAATAGAATGTTATCCTGGTAAGCTTAATCAGGTGTTTTTAAATATTATTTCTAATGCTGTACATGCAATAAACAAAAAGTTTGGAGCGGAAAGTACTGAAGGCGAAATAACAATCGAAACGCATAAAAGCGAGCAGGTCGTTACTATAGAAATAAGCGATAATGGAACCGGGATGAACGAATATGCGATGAAGAAAATATTTGAGCCATTTTTTACTACTAAGGATGTAGGCGAGGGAACCGGGCTTGGAATGTCTATCGCTTACAACACGATAAAAAAACATAAGGGTAATATTCAATTGCATTCTGAGATTGGAAAAGGAACAAAATTTATGATAGATCTACCTCTAAGAATCAAATAAGTGAAACTTATTGATTTGGTTAAATATAACCTCAACATCTATTAAAACATTAAGCATCTTAACTCAATCACACCTTAACATTAATCGCAACGCGGTAGCCAATGCCAGAAAAAATAAAATTCTGTATATAGACGATAAAAACAATAACCTGGTAGGTTTTAAGGCATCATTTAGACTGGATTATAATATATTAGTTCCAAAAAATACTGCCGATCCAGGTTGGCATCCATAAAAAAACCTTGTAAATTATGTTACAAGGTTTTAGATCAGGTTATTTTACCTGAAGTATGTGAAATAATAATAACTAACTGAGTTCTGTTGTTTTATCAGCAGCGAAAGATTGACCAAGCCATTTTTTCGCTCTCTTTGAGTTTCTATCGGCTAATAAGTACATACATGGCACCAAAATCAACGTTAAAAACGTTGCGAAACTAAGTCCGAAAATCATTGTCCATGACAATGGCCCCCAGAAAGCAACACTATCGCCACCGAAATAAATATGCGGATTTCCGGTTGTAAACAACGCAGCAAAGTCGATATTTAAACCCACAGCTAAAGGAATCAAGCCCAACATGGTAGCGGTTGCGGTCAACAATACCGGAGTCATCCGGGTACGGCCAGCCTCAACAACAGCATCCTTAACAGACATGCCCTGTTCGATCATTAAATCGCTAAATTCTACCAACAAAATACCGTTACGAACAACGATACCTACCAGGGCAATAATACCAACACCGCACATTACAATAGACATTTCCATACCGAAAATACCAAAGCCTAAAATTACTCCGATTAAGCTGAATAGAATTTCGATCAGGATAACTAGTGGTTTGCTGATAGAATTAAACTGGGTAACCAGGATAATTAAAATCAGCCCTAAGGCTATTAAAAGAGCTGTTACCAGGAATGCCATCGTTTCTTTCTGATCTTCCTGCTCGCCGGCCATTTTCACTTCTACACCTGAAGGTGTTTTAAATTGTTCGATTTCCGTAGCAATATTTCCTACCACTTCATTCGGATTATAATTTCCCAGCACATTAGACGATAAAATAATAATCCTTTTTTGCTGCTTTCTTTTTATTCCACCGTAGGTGTTTACATATTCAATATCAGCAAAAGATGATAATGGCACCTGCCGAATAATTCCACCCATAGCCATATCACGGTAGGTTAAACGCATATTGCGTAACGATTGCAGGTTGTTTCGCTGATCGGATTGTGCCCTAAGATTGATCTCATAATCTTCATTTACATCACGGAACTTCGAAACTTCTTTTCCGTAAATGGCCGTCCGTAAATTCATTCCTATCTGTCCGCTGGAAATTCCTTCCCTATTGGCTCTCTCGCGATTGATATTGAAAATAATTTCCGGTTTATTATTTTGAAAATCAGATTTCAATTCTTCAACTCCTGCAATTTGCCTGGCATCTAAATACTTTTTAAGATCGTTTGAGGTCTTTACGATCGAGTCTAAATCGTCACCTACAATCTCAATTGAAATTGGCTTTGCTGTTGGTGGACCGGATTGTTCTCCGGAAATAGTAATAGCTGCACCTGGGATATTTTTTACCGCGTTTCTGATCTTATCCAGATACTGGCCCGAGTCTTCTCCATCGCGTTTGCCAAACTCAACAAAAGCAACTGTTACCTTGCCCCGGTTGGTGTAATTTCCCTGATCTTCATCCTGAGGATCGGTTACTCCAACGGTTACATTTGAGATAATAGAAGACACAATCCGGTTATTTTGCCCAACCGCCGCAGTAACTTTATCTTCTACCTTTTTAACAACTTCGTTTGTGTATGCCTGATCGGTACCAATCGGCAACTGAACATATACATAAATGAAGTTTGGATCGGAGCCCGGGAAGAAAACGATCTTTTGACGCCCTACCGCAACCATCACAACAAACAAAACGAGCGAGGCAACAAGTAATCCGAAGGTTCCTAACAAAAGTCGTTTAGGGCGTTCAATGGCCCAAACCAGTAAGTTTGTATAACGTTTCTGGAACCGAGGCCACAAATTATTTTGAAAGTTCTTAACTGCACCTGTCAGATAGAAGTGATTTAGGAGATATAGAAGCGCGATAAGTACAATGAAATTCCCAAATCCAAAATTGATGAGGTAAGCAAGCACCGCAAGTCCGCCAAGAACCATCATCGCTTTTTTAACGCTGGCATCAAATGTTGGCTTGTGATTTTCATCCTCATTATGAGGTTTCATAAAATCTACCGCAAAAACAGGGTTAATGATATAAGCCACTACTAATGATGCAAGCAACGTAATAATCAACGTAGCGGGAAGGAAGAACATAAATTCTCCGATAATGCCCGGCCAAAATAGCAGTGGAATGAAAGGCGCTAATGTTGTTAATGTTCCTGACAATACCGGTAGAAATACTTCACCTGCGGCTACCTTAGCAGCTTGTTTAATAGGCACTTTTCCATTGTCAAAAATCCGGTGTGTGTTTTCAATTACCACAATGGCATCATCCACAACAATACCCAGGCCTAGTAAAAAGGAGAAGAGCACCATCATATTCATGGTAAAGCTAAAGCCAAACAAACTTCCTAATGCAGGCATCGCCATGAAAGCAACGAACATAGACAGAGGCACAGATAGCGCGACAAACAAGGCGTTGGTTACTCCCATAAAGAACATGAGAATAATTGTTACCAGGATAAAACCGATAATGATGGTGTTAATCAAATCGTGTAAGGTAACACGCGTTTTATCAGACTGATCTCCGGTTATCACGATATTAAGATTCTCAGGAAGCGTGGTTCCTTTCATCTCTTTAACCAGGGCATTAATTTTGTCTGAAGCTTCAATTAAATTTTCCCCACTACGTTTTTTAACCTGCAGTGTGATAACGTTCTTACCATATAAACGTGCATAACTCTCCTGCTCTTTGAATGAATCCTTAACTTCCGCGATATCTCTCAAATAAACCGAAGCTCCGGTTGGCGTTTGTATAATTGTTCCGGCAATTTCTTCCGGATTTTTAAAATCCTTCTTCACATTCAAGGTACGACGAACGCCATCCATTTTTACTGAACCACCGGAAATGGTCATATTCTCATAACGAATCGCATTCTCGATATCGCCAAAAGAGATCTGTGCAGCAGCCATTTTGTTCAGATCAACATTGATTTGAATTTCGGGCTCTAAAGCACCAACAACATCTACTTCCGAGATTTCCTTAAAACCTTCGATCTCATCCTTAATATCATCAGCATATTCCTTCAATCGTTTCAAATCATAATCGCCGGAAATATTGACGTTCATAATTGGAAGATCTGATAAATTGATATCAAACACTTCAGGATCGTTTGGTAAATCATTTGGCAGATCCTGGCGGGATTTATCTACAGCATCCTTAACCCGTTGCTTCGCGTCCTTAATATCCACGTTCGTGTTAAACTCGGCGGTTATTAAAGAATAATCCTGGTAAGAATTAGAAGTAATCTTCTTCATTCCCTGGATAGAGCGCATTTGTTTTTCCAATTGCTTAGTTACCAAATTCTCCATATTAGCCGGAGAAGTTCCGGGATAAATGGTATAAACCATTATTTTAGGAATGATAATCTCAGGGAAGTTTTCCTTTGGAAGTCCCCGGTAGGCGAAAAGCCCAAGTATGGAGATAATAATAGTGAGCACATAAATGGCTGTCTTATTATCTATTGCCCAACTGGATGGGCCAAATTCTTTGTTAACGTCTTTCATTTTGTCTTTTTTAAATATCTGACGTGCTTAAAATTTAACAGGATCGCCTTCGTTTAAATCCTGAATCCCGTTCACAATAACCTTATCTCCTTCTTTAAGTCCGACTAGTATTTCAGCCTGACCTTGAGACACTTTACCAGTACGAACATTTACACGTTTAGCTTTTCCATTTTCGGCAACGTAAACGTAATCTGCAGTTTCTGACTTTTGGATAGCATTGATAGGAACCGTAATTGCCTTTTCAATTTTATAATCTACAATTCGTAAAATAGCGAGCATGTTAGGGCGGTAAATTCCTTTTCCAGGAAGACGAACTTCAACAGTAAAGCTCCTTGAAACAGGATCAATTACTCGTGAAGCAAAGCTCACTTTGGTTTTTATACTGTCTGGCACATCAGGTAAAATGATTTCCACCTCATCGCCCTGGTTAACACGACCTGCGTAAGATTCTGCGACCAATGCTTTCACTTTAAGGTTGCTTGTGTTTACTACCGTGATACCCGGCATACCCGGAGAAACGGCCTGACCAAGTTTTAAATCCATTTTATCAACAGTTCCGGAGATTGGGGATTTGATTCTGTATAATGATTGCTGCGAACGCAAGACACCCATTTGGCGCTCCAAACCTTCTTTCTGACTTTTAGCAGTTAGGAATTGAACTTCTGTTCCGATTTTTTGATCCCAGAGATTTTTTTGGCGGCGGAATAATGAGTTAGCTAACTCTAATTGCGTTTGCAATTGAGATACACTTTGACGTAAGACGCGATCATCTAATTGAGCAAGAACTTGTCCGCGACCAACACGCTGACCGGCAGATACAAAAATCGCGGTCACTACACCGGGTGCTTCGGGGTTAACCTGCACATTTTCTTCGGCATCAACCTTTCCCTGCACCTCAACATAGTTTTTAAATGTTGCGGGGCTTAGTTCAATGACCGAAACGTTGGCTACTTCCTGAACTGTTTTAACACCGACCTCTTTTTCGAGAACCGCGATTTTAGCATTCAACTCATTACGCTCTTTCTTGTATTTTTCTAATTCTGCCTTTTTATCTTTTGGCTTGCCACAAGCAGCTATTACTAATATTACTGCCAGATAAATTAATTTTTTCATGTTCGTTTTGTGATAAGGTTATTGGATGCGTCCGAATGCGTTGTCTAAATCTACTTTACTTACAAGGGCATCAAACAATGCCTGGATGTAGTTATTTTCTGCTTGTTCTAAAGCTGTTTGAGCCTGGGTAACTTCGATACTTGAACCTACACCCTCTTTATATTTTATGCTGGATACGCGAAGTACTTCGCGGGCGAGATCCATATTGCTTCGCTGGTTATTCAATGATTGAATACTGTTTTGATAATTTATACGAGCGGCATCTTGCTGTAAAAGAAGACCATTTTTGACTCCATTAAGTACATTAGCAGATTTCCGAACTTCAATTTGAGCTTGTTTTACTTGATAATATCGCTGAAATCCACTAAAAATCGGGATATTAAGTTGCAATCCAACTAACGCTGTTGGATATTTATTGTCATATAAGTCACCGAACTTATTAGACTGGAAATTGTATGAAGAGCTGCCAAAAGCTGCTAGAGTTGGTAAATACTCAGATTTTATACGTTTGAGATTCAAAGCATTTAATTTACCCAAGGTTTCCAGTAAACCATACTCAAATCTCTTTCGATAAGCACTTGTATCAGCAGCTAAAGACAAGTTACTCTCAATTGAAATATCAGATATTTTATCCTTTACCAATAAATTGTAAGTAGCTGGCATACCAATTTGGAACCTCAACATATAATTTGCCAAAACCAACGATCTTAAAACATTATCGCGTGTGGTAACTAAATTACTGTAGATCACATTGAGCCGATCTAGGTCAATCTTCTCGACAAAACCCTGTTTATTCAGCTCCTTGGTTTCTTTAAGTTGTCGATCCAGTTGCTTAATGTTGGCATCAAGTAAGCGAGCTTGTTCGTTGCTCACTAAAACTTGGTAATACGATTTAGTAACAGCTATTGTAGTGGAAGCTTTCGTACGATTAAAATTTCTTTCGCTTAGCTCTTTATATGTTCTAGAAGCCTTTAAACCAACAAGATAGCTCCCACTAAAAAGCAATTGATTC
>JANMZB010000112.1:0-1870 GCA_031382725.1 Sphingobacteriaceae bacterium
ATCTCTTAAACATAAATCAAAGTTAGGATTAGTTTCATTCCCATGTGCTTGGGCAGCAGTATTAAATACTGCTAAAGTATCTCCCATAATTAAACAGCGAATCATAGTGTACTTGGCCACTCCAGTGGTAATGTTTTGCCCGTTTAAAATCCTCCTTAAATCTCGGAGGAAAAGAAGCCAATCCTCTGGTGTTCCTGTCCGAAAATACTTGACTGTCAAGTCGTAGGTTTGACTATCAGCTACAGTAGGATCCGATCGTAACTTCATGACCAGGCAAGCATTCTTCTTCAATTCTGGAACTGCTGGTCTTGCAAAGGGAATTGGTGGTGGAACAAACTTATTTCCTTTAGTAGCTTCTGGAGTTGGTGGAGCAACCTTCATAATACGGTAGACCCCTGTTGGATGACACCCCACATACAATCATAGTACTGTACTTGTACTGGATTAAATCCAGGTATATGATCAAGGTTGCTTGGTACTTGTAAGCCAGAATCCCAAAAGCTGCATGCAAGATACGATAATGAAACGTGCTTAATAGAAACCAGAATTCGTTTTCTGTGACTTGATGGATGATAACTGCTTGTTCTTACTGCTCTTGCCGGAAAATTTCTTCTTTATTGCACTTGTACAATCAAAATAATATAGCGCAATTCTCCGACGGCACCAAAAAAATAATAATACTTTTGATGGAAAAGTATAAGGTACTGTAGAATGATGCACCAAAAAAAATATTTCTTGTAAAAAACACAAGCATTCTTCAGTTTTCCTTGTAAAAAGCACAGCCAATCCTCGAAAATCCTTGTAAAAAGCACTGCAACAGTCCAAAATCACTTTCAAGGTTAAGGCAGATGCAGGTAGATGATGAAAATCAACTGCACAGGAAAAAATTCCGAATTTTGACAATGGTGATGGCAGTATAGTAACTCGAGTTTTCTCTTGATTTTCTTTGCATATATTATGAAGTGAATTCACTATGCACTATGCTAAAAATTCAGAGTAAGATTTGTAGTTGTAAAAAAATTATGAACTAAAAATATTACTTTTTGATTTTTCTATTCCAGTTCTTAAACTAGTTCTCATTCTTGTTCTCATCCTAGTTCTCAAACTATACTGGTTATTTTGTTTCCAGTCATTTGATCCATTTACTTGGATATTCTATATTATTGTTTACACATAATAATTATTTTCTCTATGTAATATTTACAGTCATGAATGTCTTATACACTTCATAGAATTACATGACTTATTTAGATTTTATTTATATTATAAAATCATCACCTATAATATTTGTATAGGGTTTATAGTATTAAATATCTCATACACTTCATAGTATTTAATTACTGGTTAAATGTCACTTGTAATACCCAGTCTACACACAGATCAGTTGGCCAGACTATCTGATGTACTAGTATATACAGGACCTACAGGCTTATATACTTATATGCCTATTCTCTTATTATGTTGTACATAAATGAGAACCTACCTTGGATAAATTCCTTACCAAGGATCATGTAGAATTTCTACATGTTTGTTCACCTCTTTGGACATATCCCTTAACAGTAAAAGTGTCCCATGGTGTCTGATGGTGTCTGATAAATTATATTTATATTATTATTATAATAAATCTGAATTTTATTATTATTATTAAAAGTAGGCATAAATATTAATTTTAATATTTATTCATACATATATATTTGATAGTAGCCTATTTTGTACTACTACTATTTTCATGTAGTAACCTATTATGAATAGACTACGATTCTACTGTAGTAGCATATTTGGAATAAGCTACTATTTTATGTATAAATAGCTACTATTTACTATTTTCTATTACAAATATTGCAAGTGACAATTAACTTACTCCATACTA
>JANMZB010000114.1:0-1118 GCA_031382725.1 Sphingobacteriaceae bacterium
GCTGCTTATTGCCTCAAAGAATGTAGAACAGGCTGGCTTACAAAAACAGATTTCTCTGGAATTAGCCGATTCCAAGCAGCTTCCTTATCAAGACGGGCAGTTCGATATGGTTATTTCAAATAGTATCGTCCACCATTTGCCAGATCCCCTACCCTTCTTTCTAGAAATAAAGCGAGTGCTAAAGCCAAACGGAGCAATCTTCATCCGCGATTTATTTCGACCCACCGATGAAGCAACGATGAATGCCTTGGTTGATAGTATTGGTGATGATTACGACGAACACCAAAAGATGTTATTCCGAGATTCCCTCCATGCAGCTTTTACATTGAATGAGGTAAAAGAAATCGTACAAAATGCTGGTTTAGAAAGGGTAAAAGTTTATCAGTCATCAGAGCTTCATTGGACAGCGGAAAGAAAATACTCAGGAGTCTACTGAGTGTAACCTTCAAAGGTTTCAGTGTGTTCCGAATTATGTTAAAGTCTAGCTTGGTATGCATATAGTCCGTGCCAGCTAGGAAATCATCAAATAGTCAAAAGTGGAGATTATGGACAAAGGTTTACGTAAGTACATTTCTTGAGGAATTTTTCAATCCTAGTTGCTTTGGTAATTAGTTCTAAAGCAGAAGCTTATGGAATGCGACTCCTGACAGGGGTTGACGGCTCCACCTTGATTGAAACGACAGGAATTGATGATTTCGTAGCACCGATACCGGAAACATTTTTTAATACCAATTCTCCCAAGTCATGCAACAGTAGCCAAGGCTGATAAAATATAATCCTATCCGGTTATACATGATATTGTTAAGAGAAAAAATTCTTCTTCATCAGCGCGAATTTTTTCTTTAAGACCATCTAAATTATCATAAATTTTCCCACTCAATTCTTGTTTTATATAGTGCCACACTCTCTCCGAGATTCTATTCCGGGCTGTATGGTGATTGAAAGATTAGTAAAATATTATCCGGGATTTTTAGACTGCTACTATAATGAAACCTACGATTGTCTAATTGAACAATATTTAAATGTTCTGGATATTCAGATGCGTTCCTGATCTAAGAATATTTGGAAACATAGACTATTCTTAGGTGAGAATTCCAACAATCAAGCTTTTTCCTGTT
>JANMZB010000135.1:0-1723 GCA_031382725.1 Sphingobacteriaceae bacterium
CAAAGAGATTTGGTTTTCTTCTTGAAACCAGTGCCGGCAGCTAAAAGAGAATCATTAGGTTGATACTGATTTCGGTTGGGATTATGTTGCATGCGGGCTCGATGTTGTTGCTGCTGAAGTTGTCCGAAAACTTGACGGAGATCATCTTGGACTTCGTGAAGTTTGACAGGATTTTGGCGGTTCAGGTCACGCTTAATAAGTTCAACAGTTGTTTGGTATGCTGGTGGAGTGATATTGTAAATGATGTGAGCAATCAATTTGTCATCATCATATTTCACTTGGTGATCCATCTGTAGTTGAAGGCGAATCTTATCTAGTTCGGCAAACCATTCATCAGGGTTTTTATGTTCTTTAGTAAGTGCGCATTGGTTGAACTGGAACTCAAGTTCATGTTTCTGTGCTGCACTTGTTTGCTTAAAAATAGTGTGAAGGTTTTTCCAAGCTTCATGACCATTACCTTGGGGATGATCTTCTGAGATTGAGTTATGGATTGCATTAAAACTAACTGGATCTCGACATGCAGCATGAAGTGCTGACATAGCTAAAGCATTTGCTTTACGTAAAACAATTAGCTTGGAGTCATCATCTGGATCAAGATCATCATCTTTTCCTGGAATTGTCATCCCTTTGAAACCATATAGGATGTCATCGAAACCTTTTGAGTGAGCATAGCTCAGGAAGCGTGCGGACCACATTAGGAAATCGCTTCGCTTACCAGAGAACTTGTTTGAACTTAGTTGGTATTTTTCGTCGTCCATTTTGAATGATACTTGACCGTTGATGTTGAATGGACTATTGGACACACAGTGCGGTAGTATTAATTAATTAAACTTATATTGTACGCGATTTCGTACTGAGACTTTAAATTATAGGGTAATAATACTTTTGGAACTGATTGTGTACTCCACTTGGGATGCCGTGAAGTGCGATACGACCACTTACGTAACGATCTCGATCGGGATAATTATATCCGCGAAAATAATTGAGGTCCAAATAGGTAGGAACTGGTAGGATCTCGACAGGCCAGTTGCGAGGATAACTTTTAAACGGTTGTAGAACACTTACGTAATCTGGTGCTCGATTTGTAATAAATACAGTAGTCAGTCCGTTGGAGATCGAACGTAAAATTAGCGGCTTTTGTCGTACTGGAATATCCGTTTCGTATCGTCGCAAAATTGGTTGATGTTTGGTGCTGTTGAAAAAATGTTGCACGTTACTGCAGAATTTAGTACGTAGAGTAAGGAATCCACACTCAATAATTCTTATATCGATGTCGTCGTCTCGTATTCCTTTTGCTTTTGTTAAGCCGGCCAGATTATTCCAGTAATTATCTCGAATTTCTTCAGGTGTGGTAGGAATTAGTAGTATTCCCTTAGTGTCTTTATATTTTGTTAAATCTCGTTTATATTGGTCCACCCAATGGTCCAAGTACGTGATGCCGTTGATATGTATGAAGGGATGAGTACACGTCCGTTTATGTAAACGCTTATCGGAAAAAACTTTTCTTCGTACTGGTTTACTTAAATCTCTGATGTGGTGAATCGGGATGTTTGCTGGTTCAGGTAGGTGGCAGTACTCGATAGGAATATATTCAATTGCCTCGTAGAATTCTACAGTGTCTTGTACGTGATATAATTCGAAATACTCTCCTATCCTTTGTAGTGGTATCCTATTCGGCTTTGTTTTACTTATATCGAATGGTAATAAGTCTTGAGTTTCTTGA
>JANMZB010000146.1:0-7934 GCA_031382725.1 Sphingobacteriaceae bacterium
AAATCAACTCCGTAGTTTCTGATGCGCGCATCCCTAATTTGTTTTCTTTCTTTCCATGCGTAAAACCAGAAGTTCCTTTTTCGACTACAATTGCCGAAACTCCGGAAGCACTATTGCGCTCCCCTGTTCTAACCATTGCAACTGTAATATCTCCGGATTTACCGTGCGTAATCCAATTCTTCGAACCATTGATTACGTAATAGTCGCCATCCTTTACGGCGGTAGTATTCATATTTAAAGCATCCGAACCTGTGTTGGCTTCGGTAAGTCCCCATGCTCCAATCCACTCGGCCGATGCTAATTTAGGAAGCCATCTCTGCTTTTGTTCTGCATTCGCGAAAGCGGCAATGTGCCCTGTGCAAAGTGAATTATGCGCCGCAAGAGACAAACCGATGGAACCGCAAACTTTCGATATTTCTACAATAACACTTACGTATTCAAAGTAACCGAATCCGGAGCCGCCATATTCTTCGGGAACCAGAACCCCCATCAACCCCAGCTCACCAAGCTTTTTAAAAACCTCTACGGGAAAAGTCTGTGCTTCATCCCATTCCATTACATGCGGACGAATATTCTTCTCCGCAAAATCGCGAACCATTTGGATAATCATCTGCTGATTTTCTGAAACAGAAAAATCGTAACCGGAGGAATTACTGTTGTCCATATTTATTGGTTATTACATTTTATAACACTTTTTGGGATGAAAGGTTACGGTTAAAACCGCATCATCATATTTAAAAAAAGAAAAAATTCTGGTTTGTAGCAGAAGATAAGATAAATACGTAATACTTAAAAGGCTATTATGAAACTCTATCTAAAAGTATTATTATTTCTATTATCGGCGCTGACGATAACCTGCAAAAAGGAAAGTCATTTTGAGCATAAACTTATCGGAACTTGGGAACTAAGACATCTATACGGCGGCTTTCGCGAGGCGGGATCGCCTTCGAACTATGCAGCGGGGAATGGCAATATTATAAAATTCGATGGCAGAGAATTTCAGAAATTCAGTCAGGGACAATTAAGAAGCAGCGGGAGATATACTATCAAAAAAGTAGACGCTGAAGTAAATGGAGACAAAGTATCTTATCGGTTGGAGTTTCATGATGAGAAAGATCCCATCGACCAATACTTTAAAATTGTTGATAATGAACTCACGATTTATTTTGGAAGCATCGCTTCTGATGGAGTTGAATACACCTATCAAAGGCAATAATTGAGCTTTTCAGGTATCAGCCAAGCCACATAATCTCTATTCAAACCTAATGTAAGGCCCAATCTTATCCAGCACTTTTTCATCCAAAACCACAATAGCTTTAAGATCGGTTAAACTTTTATAGGCACCGTGCTGGTTTCTAAATTTGATAATGGCGTTTATTTGTTTATAGGTTAAGTAAGGATGCCCTTTTAAATCCGCAAAAGTCGCACTGTTAATTAGGAAAGGGCGAATTGCAGAAGGATTTACCGTGATTTGATTCTGGAGCTTATCGTACAAAACAGAATCTAATCCATACACTTCTTTTAACTGCGCTTTGGAATAAAATCCGCCTAAGCGATTCCTATATTTAATAATACGAGAAGCGAATGCCGGACCTACACCATTTAAACTTTCTAATTGCACGGAATCCGCGGTGTTTAAATCGATTATGTTAGACACTTTGGCTGCATACGGTTTTTTCTCATAAGGTGTTTTCGAATATGCAGGGTAAGCTTTTGGTGGGATATTTATATAAGGCTCTAGAACCGTATACTGCTCTTGTTTAATTGAGTAAATCTTTTTAAGATCTTCTTTACGGTAAAACTTCCCACCCTTAGCCTCATAATTCTTGATAACTTTTATTTGCCGGGTGCTTAGTCCAAGCTTCTCCCATAAGGAAACGCTTAAATTATTAGGATTGAAGCTAAACAGTTGAGGAGCCCGGGTTTTGTTATCATCCGCTTTTTCGAAATCATTTTCGTGATAATTATAAGAAGGCTTTGCTTTCGCTGAAGCCCTGAAAGCGGCTACTTCTTTCGCGAATGCTGAATAGTCATACTTTTCGACAGGCTTAAAGAAGGAATAAACCAGAGGTGCGAGTGCGATAATTAAAATAAGAAAACATAATATGAATAAGCCGTTAAGCTCTTTTTTGGTGAAGCCAAAAAACTCTTTTAAAAAGTTGATCATAGTAGTTTAGGTGCACTAAAATAAAATTAATTTCAAAGAATTCTTTTAATTTGATGAAAGCTTATAGAAAATTGAAAGGGACAGAATAATAATGAAAGCCTACCTTATTTTAAACGCAAAAAAGGATGCCTTTTGAGCATCCTTTGAATGATAAGGAGTATTAATTATTTAGCTTCCAGATCCCCAAAAAAGACAGAATGATCAAGCTCTTTACATCGTTTACATTCGTCAGCTTCATCTAACGGTTTAAAGTTTTTTGTTGGCAAAGGGTAATCTATTGATTCGATTTCACCAGGGCCAAGCTTAACTTTTTCTTTTATGGTGCCAACTGTTCCTGCAAAGTAATTTGTTCTGTTATTACCTGCCAGATAGAAAAACTTAATCTCTTTCTTACTATCATTTCGAATTTCTATTTCATACTTACAGGTTAAGGCAAACTTTTTAATTACTTTAATTCTGTAGCTAATTGGTATTATCTGATCTTTTTCACCTCTAACAGTAGCATATTCTTGTGTTCGCCATTCCCCAAATTCATTTAATTTATCTGAGGCTGAAAATACCGGAGTACTTCCCTGAGCCAGAAGTGTGTGGCTACTAACAAGTAAAAATAGTGCTGTAAAAATTATAGATTTCATCTTGGCTTTTTTTAAACTTTTATAGTTTTTGTTGACTTGCAGAATTAAAGCGTCCGTTTACCTGTTACCGTAATTACAATGCCGTCTCTCCCATTAAATTTTCCATTCAAAGCATCGCCGCTAAGGGTTCCAATCGTAACACCTTTAGAATTGACTAGTGTATTATTGACAATTGTGCCGTTGTCGAAAGTATTTGAATTAGCCCCATCTACACGTGCGATTACACCCCAGGTGTTAAGATTGCGGGAAAGAACAATATTAAAAATTCCTGTTTCCGGTTTAGTTGAACTGAAAGTACCAACATACGCTTCCATAAGAGCCGTAGATACTTCTTTTGTAAGTAGAAATGATGCGTTCGCATGTCCGGGAATAGTTGAACTTGTAATGGTTGGAGTTTCGCCTGTTGCTCCTACAGAAAAGCTGATACTTACCGCTGACCCATTCATTGTACCGGTAAATGCCGCTGAATACGGCTCACCTGCCACTACTGCAACAGCAGAAGTTAAATTAACAGTTACGCCATCTAACACCATAACCGCGGTAATAGTACTGCCACCGTTAGCAATATCAAATTTAATAGTACCGGTAGAACCGATAACTACACCTTTGTAGATACCCTTGTTTAAAGAATTATTAGCAGCCAACGCATCGGGTGTGGTTTTGCAGGTGGCGCAGGTATAAATTTCAACTTCTTCCTTTTTGTCTTTTTTGCAACTTAAAACAGACAATAGAATAACTGATAAGAATAATAGAGGAATTTGGATTTTGTGATTAATTTTCATGTTTGGTTTTTTTAAAGCTTAATTGCTTCTCAAACCTAGTGATGTTGACCACGGGCTACAATTACATTTTAGTGGTATTTTTAAAATACACTGATTTGAAAGCTGGGTTTATAAAAACCTTTTGTATGTAGCTTCTGATATTTTATTCAGCGCATCGGTTCGGGAATTCACCTGCAGCTTTCCATAAATATTATTGATATGCTTTCGTACCGTTTCAATACTTATAAACAGAAATCCGGAAATTTCTTTATAGCGATATCCCTTTGACAGATACTGAAGAATTTCCTGTTCTCTCGCAGAGAGCTTTTCTAACTCGGCATTAGCCGTTTTATGAGGTTCATTTTGGAAAAATGAAACCACTTTTCTCGCTATCTGACTGCTCATTGGCGCCCCACCATTATGAACATCAGTAATAGCTTCTAAAATTTTAACGGGTGATGAGGTTTTAGACAAGTACCCGTGCGCGCCAGCCTTTAAAGCAGCGAATATATTTTCAGTATCCTCGAAAGAGCTGCACATCAGGAATTTAGTTTCTTCACATTGTGGCTTTAAGGTATCAACACATACAATGCCCGATTGGCCGGGCAGATGAATATCGACCAAAACCACGTCGGGTTTTAGTGAAGGAATGGTGTATATGGCCTGCTCCGCATCTTCAAATTCGGCAAGGCAGGTAAAACCGCTACTACCATTAATCAAAACAGTAAGCATATCACGCAACTCCTTTTGATCTTCGACTATCGCTACCTTAATTAACATCTTATAAAGTTCTTAATAAGTGCTGTGAATACCAATTACACTTAAGTAGTATACGCAACAGGACCTTAGGTTTGATTAAGAAGTATTTCTATCTGTACGGTTGTGCCTTTCCCTAAAACTGAGTCGATGCGACAATTTCCGCCAATAGCTTCTAAGCGATATCGCATATTGCGCAGTCCGTTTCCATTTCGCTTTAAGGTTTCAATATCGAACCCCTTTCCTGTATCAGTTATAGAAATAGATAATAAACCCTCTTTTACTATCAGATCTACAGAAATCTTCTCACAATATGAATGCTTTATGCAATTGTGTAACGCTTCTTTAATGGTGAGAAAGATATTTCGCTGAACAGGCTGTGATATTTTGATTAGAGGCACGTCATCCTGAATATCGAATTCAGCCAAAACGGTTAAGCCTTCAAGATAATCAGAGCAGTACTCGCGTATTCTGGCTACCAAATTATCGAGAGTTGAGTTTTCCGGATTTAATACCCAAATTAAATCGCGCATGTTTTCAACCAGATCTTTTGAGATCAGGCTGATATTGTTTATTTCAGCCGCTTCCACACCTTTAAAATGCATACGGCTATTCGCCAACTGTGCCATTAAATTAATTTTAGATAAACCTGATCCTATATCATCATGAATATCTTTGGCTATACGAGTACGTTCGTTATTTTCCGCCTCATTAATTGCCAATTCATTTTTAAGTAATTGGGTAGTACGCTGCTTTTTGGTATATAAATACCCAACCGCTATCACCGAACAGCTTATTACCAGTATAAATAATATCAGATAGTTTTTATTTTTATTGAACAGTTTCTGTCGTAAAATATTCAATGAATTTATTTTTTGCTGTTGCTTCAGGGTATAAATCTGCTGCTCCTTTTTCTCAGTTTCATAAAGGCTCTGCATTTCCGAAAGCTTCTTTGAACTCTCCAAGTTGATGTAATCCGTATTAGCACTTATGAATTTTTCTCTAAAGATGTATGCTTCCCGATATCTGCCCAATCCGGCATAATCATCAGCCAAGCTTGCGTATGCCTCAACAATTATATTGGGTGAATTTATTTCCCGTGCTATTTTTAAACCCTTTTTATGATATTCAATAGCCTTTTGATAATTGTGCGTCATTGCATAAACATTGCCGATATTGGTTGTATTGGCAGCCACGAAAAACCGGTCGCCTAGCTTTTCTGAATATTTAAGAGAGCGACTGTAATAATCGATTGCTTTTGGGTATTGCTTTAAATATTTATAAACTATTCCAATGTTATTTAGAGTCAGCGCGATGCGGTCTTCCGTCCCCGCTTTCTGATAAATGGCCAGTGCATTCTTGTATACATCAAGTGCCTTATCATATTGTAACTGCTGTTCATAGATAATTCCCCTATTGTTTAAGCAATCTGCGTAGAGCGAGGTCTCCCGAGTTTGGATAGCAACTTTTTGAGCTTTATCATAATAAGAAAGTGCTTGCGTAAAGTTTTTTTGCTCTTCATACAAAGCTCCAATATTCTTCAATATCTTGCCGCGGTTAGTATTCTGCTTAGTAACATCCAACAACTTTAAAGCCGCTAAATAATTCTTTAATGCTTCAACAGGCTTTCCAAGTTGTGAATATGCTTTCCCCAAACTATTATATAATGTTATTTGAAGCAGCTTTTCATTTTTTGAGTTGGCCTTAATTAACCTGTTATCTAACACTGCAATAGAGCCTTTGTAATTTGCCGCACGATAAAGGGAGTCGGATTTTACTACTGCCGGATCTTCCGCTTTCGCACTTAAAATAACGGGGGAAAATAAGGTGATAAATAAAGCGAGAATCGTGAAGCACATATCAGCCAGTTAACAGGAAGTTAAAGACTGTTAAGCTAGAGTATAATAAGTGAAATAAAGAATAATTATTATATGATCAGAAACTGTCTCTAAGTTTGCGATTCCTCCCTTTTTACCAATAGAAAATCTTCACTCTCTAATTTGAGGTAACCATATTCATAACAGAAATGATAAACATTCCCCTTTTGAGTTTGATAAAGATGGGTGTAATAGCTAAAACTAAACCCTTTACTCAACAATTTCTCACGGCTGATTTTTGTCTTTCCATCGGGATTTAATTGCTGAAGAATCGTACGGTTTTTACGTAGGATAGTATTAACCTCTCTAACGAAATCTGTATCTGCCGTTTTTAGCCGATTGTTAAAATTACTGCGGCACTGGTCGTCGCAGAATTTTTTATCGGCGCGACCTTTAAGAATTTCATTACAGTCTAAACATTTGCGTTCCATAAGGGTAGTTACCGGCTCTTTAATGATTTAAAAAGCCAGCATAAATGTAATAGAAAGTAGGGAAATTAAAATGAGTGTGATTTGGATTGGAACTCAAAGTATCGCAGAAGTGTGGGTACTAATCAAAATTTGAGATATCTTGTGATTATCATTTTATTATATACTTATTCAACCACAGTGAAATATTGATGACGTAGGGCCTAATTTGAACAACTGTTAGGCAAGGAAAAGTTCTCTATCATTCTTGAAGCTTGATTTTATTAGTTTAAAAGTATTTGTTCAATTTCTTCACTTGCTTTTTTCAAGAGTTCTTTGGTGTTGTCTTTAACTGTTGAGCTTGTTGGCGAATGTCTGTAATGTGATTTACTATTTCTTTTTCTAATAATTCCGGAACATAAAAGAATGGGTCAAATCGTTTTTCTAATTCGCTTTTTTGCAAAATAAAAACTCGTTTGGGGTTGAGTGATTTCGAAACAGTATACAGCTCCATTACTTTTTAGGGCTTCTTAGTGCTTAATTGTTTTGCGGTATTACTTTCGGCTAAAACAGCTTTTGCATTTAAAGCTGTTACTACTTTTTTGCCGGTTTTTGCTTCCAGTTCTTTCATAGCTACTTTGGCTACATTACCGCCCTGTGCAGCTACCTTTTTACTGGCTTCAAAATCTTTCGGGTTTACGGCTTGCGAAATATCTTTGGTAGATGCTTCTGCAAGCATATTCAAAATGAGTTCGGTATTAGTCATATTATCGCGCAGGTTTTCCATTTTTAAGCCTTTTAAAACTTTATATTCTTTAGTTGTTTCCGGCCTAGGCTTTGGTGATAATATCGGTAAGTGTAGCAAATTGTTGCCCTTCTTGCAATCCTTTACTTTTCCATTCATCAGTTAGCTCTTTCCGTATTTCAATGCTTTTCAGGCGTTGGTTTATCCAATTTTCAGAATATCCTATTTGTAGATATTGTTCTAAAGCCCTATCAATGGTTAGTTCGGGATCTTGCATTTCATCCAAACGTTCGGCAGCTATTTGAGCCAGCCAAAGTTTAAAGGGCTCTGCCTTTGGTGATGGGATAGATTGTATAAGGCGAAAAAGTTGCTCGGTATGTGCAACATCAGTCATTCTCATTTTGCCGTCCGAGGCGAGCATTTTCAAACCGTTACAATTTGTAACGGTTTCATTTCCCTCATCTTTTAGCCGTTTTTTCATCACCCTCCAATACACTTGTGGATTTGGGCTAGCGGTTAAAATAGCAACCACATCTACAATAGATATAAACCATTTCTCTTGTTCTGTATCCCAAAGGGTTCTTAC
>JANMZB010000157.1:0-12864 GCA_031382725.1 Sphingobacteriaceae bacterium
TACTTGCCGCTTTCGCGATATAATCGCCATGCCGGGTATAGAACGTAAGCTCATCGTTCAAATTTATATATTCTTTTAAAGCTGTGGCCTGCCACCAGCCGCCTTGCTTGGTAATATCTCCCCGCTGATTTATAAATGCGGAGATACCGGTATTTGCAGAACGGGCCACCCATCGCCGGGTTTCAATGGCTCTTAATTTAGCATAATCAAGGTGCTGGTCTTTGCCGGATGTATCCCCCCACCACGCATCGTTGGTAATAATGGCTATGAATTGCGCCCCTTTGTTTACATAATCAGAAACGTATTCGCCCCAAATAGATTCGTAACAAATTACCGGAGCAGCGCCGATGCCGCTTTGAGTGTAAAATACTGAAGGTTCTTCCTGACTTCCATAACTACCTGTTGTGCCGCCGAAATCAGCGAAAAGCGGAGTGATAAATCCCAATGCAGATGAAAATGGTAATGACTCAACACCAGGGACGAGTTTTGATTTATGATAAAACTGGACTTTCGGAGAATTTTCAATCAACACCGCGGTGTTGAAATAATCATAATACTTATTAATTTGTTCGTCAAACCTCGCTGTATGGCTCAATGCCGAATCATAAATGGCATAACTGGAAATCCCCGAAAGGATATTGCCATTGCTATATTTTTTTAGAAACTTTTGCGCTTCCAGGTAATTTATATTGCTCTGAATAGTCGCCTCATCGGTGTTTTCAGGAATAGCAGTTTCCGGCCAGATGAAATATTCTGTATTCGCCTGCCCAACCGAATCAGATAAACGAATGAGCTGCTGTACCTGCGAAAACGTGGACAGCGAGGTAAATTTCTCGTAGGGGTCCACATTGGGTTGTACCACTACAATATTCGATGGATTCCTTTTTTCCTGATAGTTGGTGTAAATGGTGACTGAATAAAGTATCGGGATAAGAATCAAGGCGGCAAGGCTCCATGCGAATTTTTTTACTTCCTGCTTTTTACGCAAAGCGATATAAAGCTCGAAGCCTAAAATATTTGCCAGCAACACCCATAAACTTCCTCCATAAACTCCGGTAAATTCATACCACTGTACAATCTGGTGAAAATTTGAGAATCCGTTTCCAAAATTCATCCACGGAAAACTCAAGTCCCAGGTTTGGTGGAGATATTCGTATGTCAACCAAAAGCAGATTAAGGCGGCGTAGCTGATTAATTTTCCAGTTACCAATCTCATTCTAGAGTACAGCCAAAAGGCTATCGACATGAGTAAGGCACCTAATCCGAAAGGAATTACGGAAACCAGCAAAGCCACAGGCACGGGCATTACCGCATTAAGCGAATTAAAAACCCAATAAATGCAGGAAGTATTCCAGATTACAAAAGTGAAGAAGGAAAACGCGAACACTTTTTTACCTTTTTTCTTCGCATCCGAATCAAGAATATTTTCTATCCCGATAAGTAAAGGAATAAACGCAACAAACAACAATGCCGACGTGTAGGGCATCGGCGGCCACGCCAGCCATGCAGTAAAAGCGGTGGCTAAACCTAAAAGGTAATTGTTTTTCACGTTTATAGTTGAGATAAAATATCTGCTTTTTTGGCTTCGTATTCTTCCTGAGTAATGAGTTGCCGTTCGAATAACCCTTTTAGCTTTTGAAGCTTTTGAGTTAGTTCATCTTCGGGCGAAGCAGGGATCTCCTGAACTGGTAATGTTGTTGCAACAGGTACAACAGGCACACTTGGCCCGTCAAAGCTGGTTTGCAAGCTTTGGTCTATAACCGGTTTTGCCTCAATTTCTTTTTGTATTCTTGAAGCTTTTTCCTTCTCAATGGCACGTTCCCTTTCCTGTTCACGGAAACGTTCTAGCTGCTGGTTACAAAACTGGAAAAGCTTCCTCGCTTGCACTTTTGGAATATAATCTACTGTCAGGTTTTCGCCTGTTAATGGCACAGCGGTAAACTTTGCTCCGAAAAATTCCTCCTTAAAAGATACTTCCTTTATGTCCTTCCAGCTATAAATTTCGAAGTTTGTGGTCAGGCCTAAATTGCCAGGCTGACAGAAAACCAGACGTTTGTCTGTTACCACCACAGAGTCTGGTATAAGCGTTACCGCAGGTTTTTTTTGTACTGCTAGGTAAACTACCTGCTCACCGAGAGTAAGCATATCTTCGATTTTACCCAGCACCTTTTCTGCGGTTTTGGGGTCTTGTTCTTCGTTTATATAGGGTTCAATTCGCATCATATTCGATTGTTCAATTCAAATTTAAAAACTATTTAGCTTGGAATGTCAGCCTTTATGCCCTCGCGCTTTTTTTTCTGCTTGCGTGACAAGGGTTTCACGCAGAGAGCGCAAAGATTAAGCGCAAAGAACGCTAAGTTAAGTATTTAGGCATATTGCCTTTGCGGCCTTTGCATATTCTCATCTGCTTTGCGTGAAATAAATGCAAAGAATCAGACAAATATTACTCATCATCTTCACTCCTTCTATCACTCTTTCCTTTTTTAACCTGCCCTGCCACGCAAAGAACAAATTCACCTTTAATAGTATGTGTTTCAAAATAGGTCTTAATTTCTGTTAAGGTGCCTCTTATATTCTCTTCAAATAGTTTCGTCAGTTCCCGGGATACAGAAGCCTGGCGTTCTTCCCCGAGTACAACAGCAAGTTCTTCAAGTGTTTTCAATATTCTATGTGGCGATTCATAAAATATCATGGTGCGTTCTTCGCTTGTCAATTCTTTTAAACGTGTTTGTCGCCCTTTCTTAACAGGAAGAAATCCCTCGAAGGTAAACCTGTCGCAAGGCAAGCCGGAGTTAACCAGCGCAGGCACAAAGGCCGTAGCTCCTGGCAAACATTCAATTTCAATTTCATTCTTTAATACTTCTCTTACCAGGAAGAAGCCAGGGTCGGAGATTGCGGGAGTTCCGGCATCAGATATTAAAGCTACGTTTTTGCCTTCCTTCAAGAAGCGAACAATTTCGCTGCTCGCCTTATGCTCGTTATGCTGATGGTGGGAAAAAACCTTCTTATCAATTTCGAAGTGCTTAAGCAAAGGGCCACTGGTTCGGGTATCTTCAGCCAGAATAATATCTGCCTCTTTCAGTATCCGGATGGCTCTTAACGTAATATCTTCTAAGTTGCCGATAGGCGTTGGTACGAGATAGAGTTTGCCTGTCATTTTTGTTGTTCCTCTTCTGTGATTCTGCGCAAATCGTCTTCCTTAGGCAAATTATGTACTTGTTTAATATCTGTTGTTTGCCAGATTGTACCTGCAGTACTTTGAGCAGGTATCAATTTTGCAGTCACTGACTGCAAAATGTTAAAGTGTTGAAATTCAGATAAATGTAATTTTGCAGTCACTGACTGCAAAATCTGGGGATAGGCTAAATAGAAGGTTTTAAAGAGATAAAGATTCCTTTCGGAGAGGCCGGAAATATCCTTTGCCCGTATTGATATTTCCTTTAGTGTCTGCGCGCCATACTCCGCCCTATCAGCGCCGTTAAGTTCATACTCTGCAATATAAAATCCAAACAGCCAGTTGCGTAAAGTCAAGGCAGTGTTAACCTGCCGCTGCGCTTGTTGCTGAAAGTATTTTTGGGTTTCACTAATAAGAGAAACCAACTCATTTATATCAGGCATAATGCAAAAACCTAAGAGATTCAAAAAAACCGATAACAATCACCCACAACTCGTAACTGATATTATCTTTGTCGAAATTTCTTAATAATGCTGCAAGTTAGTTATATCCGTGAAAACAGGGAAAACGTTTTAGAGCGATTAGCTGTAAAGAATTTCAAACAACCCGAGTTAGTTGATGAGATAATTACTTTAGACGATGAACGCCGAAAAACCCAGGTTCGGCTTGATGATGTTTCTGCGCAATCTAATTCCATTGCAAAGCAAATAGGCGATTTAATGCGCCAGGGTGAAAAGGAAAAAGCTGAAAGTTTGAAAGCTGAAAGCCCTATATTGAAAGAACAGGTCAAAACTTACGGTGAGCAATTAGCTGCTATTGAAGAAACTCTTCAATCCAAAATTATAGTACTTCCAAATTTGCCTCATCACTCTGTTCCCAAAGGCATAACTCCAGAAGAGAATGAAGTTGTTTTTGAGCATGGAGAAAAGCCTGCTCTTTCAGAAAAAGCATTGCCTCATTGGGAGTTGGCAGCTAAATATGATATCATCGACTTTGAGCTGGGAAATAAAATAGCAGGTGCGGGATTCCCAGTGTACAAAGGGAAAGGAGCAAAGCTTCAGCGGGCATTAATTAACTTTTTTTTAGATAACGCGGAAGTTGCCGGGTATCGCGAAATGCAGCCTCCAATTGTTGTAAACGAGGCATCAGGTTTTGGTACGGGTCAGTTGCCTGATAAAGAAGGCCAGATGTATCATGTGGGTATCGACAATCTTTATCTTATACCTACCGCAGAAGTGCCGGTAACGAATTTATACCGCGATGTAATAGTCAAAGAAGAAGAGTTGCCAATTAAAAATTGTGCATACACGCCTTGCTTCCGTCGCGAGGCAGGTTCTTATGGTGCTCATGTGCGGGGCTTAAACAGACTGCATCAGTTTGATAAGGTTGAAATTGTGCAAATCGCTCATCCGGATAAATCATATGACACATTAGAGTCAATGAGTCAATACGTACAATCCTTGTTGCAAAAACTTGAATTGCCTTACCGCGTTTTGCGTCTTTGCGGTGGCGATATGAGCTTTGCTTCGGCCTTAACTTACGATATGGAAACCTGGTGTGCGGCTCAGGCGCGCTGGCTGGAAGTATCCTCTGTTTCTAATTTTGAAACGTATCAAAGTAATCGTTTAAAACTTCGTTTTAAGAGTAAAGAGGGTAAGCCTCAATTGGCACATACCTTAAATGGAAGTGCTTTAGCGCTGCCGCGGATAGTTGCTACATTACTTGAAAATAATCAGACAGAAAAAGGTATTAAAATCCCTGCGGCATTAGTGCCATACACGAAATTTGAATGGATAGATTGAGAACACAATTTCTTGCAAAAATTAAAAACAATTAAAATTTTACAAGGTTATTAAGGTCTAGGGGATAGAATCTGCAATAATTCAGAGAGCCAATGTGATAGAGAATAAGCAGAATTATTTCGAAACGTTAAACAAAAATCTGACCAGTTTAGCTCTCAAATAAATAAAATACAAATAACCTGTATGTCTAAACGTATACTAATTTTTGATGACGATGTTGATATACTTTCCATTTGCACTTATATTCTTGAAGAGCAAGGCTGGGAAGTTCATACCTCTCAGCATTGCAATAATATTGATACGACTGTTAGAAGTATTCAACCGGATGTTATCCTGATGGATAACTGGATTCCTGATACAGGGGGTGTGATTGCAACTCAAACATTAAAAAGCCAGGCGGATTTAAAAGATATACCCGTTATCTATTTTTCAGCTAACAATGATATCCAATCGCTTGCTAAGCAGGCTGGTGCCGATACATTTTTAGAAAAGCCTTTTGATTTAAATGAGCTTGAAAAAGTGATCAATAGAATGGCTTCTAGCAGAAGCAAATCAGCCTAAAACTTCTTCTAAGATTAAGTGAGATTTTACTTCGCCGAAACTCTCAATATGAAGGCGGTAATAATCCAGAATTTTTTTCAGTAAAGCTTTTCTTTTTGGTAGCGTTAATGTTAGTTGAGATAGATTTTCAAAAGTGGCATTTAACAATATTGCAAAGTCTTTCGTCAGGCTTTCATCCAAAATGTAAAGATGGGGCGGCTGGGAAACCGAATACACGCCATCTTTCAAATCAAAGAATAATGCTTCCCTTTCTAATGTCCTGTCGGGATAAAATCCCAGATACTTCGTAAGCTTTATTAAAAAGTATAAATGGAAGTTCGAGATCCCATCATGACTCTTATCCAATAATTCAATCGAACTGAATATAAAATTAAACATAGCTTCATCCTCAAAGTGCATCTTCAATGATTTATAAAGCACTTCATTTATGAATAAGGCGAGCGAACTTTTAATTACATCATAAGGAATACTTTGTAAAACAGGCTGATTTCTTAATTCAGAAATCCGCTGAAGGTTTCCGTTAGGTTTATGATACACAATCATCTCCAGCAAATGCAAAGGCTGCAGCATGTTGAATCTGATTTTGGCTTTTGGTTTTTTTACACTGTTCACTAAGTACGATTGCAGCCCAAATTTCTCGGTAAAAATCTGCACTACAATACTGTTTTCAGAATAGGGAGTTGTTTTTAATACAATTCCCCGGGTTTTATGAAGCATATAGAATAAGCTTAGGCAGAAAAATGCACAAGCCAATAACAGCCGACAATATAGCTGTAATTAAAACGGCTGCTGAAGCCAGGTCTTTTATAATCCCGGCTTTTGGATGATGCCCCGGTGAAACCAGATCAACCAGTACTTCGAGTGCAGTATTAAAGATTTCCGATATTAGTACTAACCCTATTGCTATTGATATCCATAACCATTCAGTTAAATCTAGCTCAAAAAAGAAACCCATGGCAATAACCAGAATTGCGGAAAACGTATGGAATTTAAAGTTTATCTGGGTTGAAAAGACATAAACAACACCCTTTGCTGCGTATGTAAAACCTTTGAAAAACTTCATCATAAACCTTTGCTTTTAGTACGGAAAATTGTATGTCCCTTAAATTTAACCATCCTGAAACAAGGTGATTTTAAGGTAGCAAATTAAGTAATTTTTGTAGTTTTGCGGCCAATAAGTGCTCTAGGTTTCAATTATGTGGGAGAAATTATCGAAGTTCATATTATCTAACCGGCTCCCTATTCTTATTGCTTTCCTGATTGTTACTGTTTTTATGGCTTATAAGGCCAGCGAGGTGCGCTTGTCTTTCGCGGGAGCCAAGGCTCTTCCAACAACAGATGCCGCTTACAGTCGCTATAACCAGTTTAAAAAGAACTTTGGCGAAGATGGAAGTGTTATGGTGCTTGGTGTGCAATCATCGAAGCTTTGGCAAGCAAATACATTCCAAGCCTGGAAAAAGCTCGATTCTGATGTTAAAAAGCTAAAGGGAATAAAACAAGTACTTTCAACCGCAAGCTTATTTGCGTTAGCAAAAGACACATCAAATCAGAAATTTATTCTTCAGCCCCTGATACAAAAGAGTTCTTTTTCTGCACCCGAAATGGATAGCTTGAGAACGAGTATTTACCAATTAGCATTTTATGAGGGGTTGATCTTTAATTCTAAAAACGAAGCCTCGCTCATGGCAATTACGTTTAACGCAAATGTGTTAAACTCCAAAAACCGAATCGGTGTGATCAATTCGATATTGGAAAAGGCTAAGGCATTTGAGAATGAGCAAAAGGTTGACATACATTACTCAGGGTTACCTTATATCCGGACAATTGTCAGTAAGAAGGTTTCAGAGGAGTTTGCTTTATTTATTGTTTTATCGTTAGTAGTTGCAGCGTTAATATTGCTGTTTTTCTTCCGATCCTTCTCAGCGGTTCTATTCCCGGTACTAGTTGTTATAACAGGAGTGGTGTGGAGTCTCGCTATATTAGTGATGTTTGGATACGAACTAACTTTGCTCACAGGGTTGATTCCGCCTTTAGTTGTGGTAATTGGTATTCCGAATAGTATATTATTACTCAATAAATATCATAGCGAATTCAACGATCACGGCAACAAGATGCAGGCCTTGAGGATTGTAATTGACAGAATTTCGAGCACAACTTTTATAGCTAATCTTACAACTTCGGTTGGTTTTGGCGTATTGTATTTCACCGAAAGTCAACTTCTGATGCAGTTCGGGATTGTTGCGGCAATTGGTGTAATGCTAACCTGGTTAATGAGCTTATGTCTCATCCCAATAATATTCAGCTATCTGCCAGATCCTCATACCAAACACACCGACCATTTAAACAGGCCATTTGTTACCGGGATTCTAAACACTTTGGTCTCTTTAGCGCAAACTAAGCGAAAAGCAATTTACATGGTATCTATCCTGCTTGTGCTTATTTCGATTTGGGGAATAACTCGAATAGACATTAACGGTTATGTAGTGGATGACCTCCCTCATAACGATCCGGTATATACCGATATGGGTTTTTTCGAAAAGAATTTTGAAGGGATCCTTCCGCTCGAAGTTAGCATTGATACCAAACGTAAAAACGGTATTATGAAAATCGCAACCATTAAAAAAATGGAAAAGTTGCAAAATATGATTTCCGCATATCCTGAATTTTCAAGAGCAGTTTCATTAATTGAGGTGCTTAAGTTTTCGTCTCAAGGATTTTATGGAGGAAATAAAGATTTTTACCGTGTGCCGAGTGAGATGGAAATGAATTTTATATTAAGTTATGCTGCCAACTCGGGCGGTAACGAAAGCATGCTTAAAAGCTTTGTTGATTCAAACCGACAAATTTCACGTATGAGTTTTCAAATGGCCGATGTTGGTTCATATCGGGTAAATAAACTTTTAAAAGAAATACAGCCGAGAGTAGATTCAATATTCAATCCCGAGCGATATACTGTTGATTTAACAGGCTCCAGCGTTATTTTTGTAAAGGGAACAAATTATCTTTTAGCCAACCTTCGCGAAAGCTTAATACTTGCAATAGCCTTAATCGCTATAATTATGTGGGTTTTGTTCAGGGGACTAAAAATGATATTAATTTCGATTGTCCCGAATCTTATACCGCTAATTATAACAGCCGGTATTATGGGTTTTTTCGGAATCCCTCTGAAGCCCTCTACCATTCTTATTTTCAGTATTGCTTTGGGAATTGCCTCCGATCAAACAATATACTTTTTAACCCGCTACAGGCAAGAGTTAAAGTCCACTAAGTTAAGTATATCACAAATTGTGGCCGACACTCTAAAAGAGACTGGTGTCAGTATGATTTATGTAGCTTTAATTCTGTTCTTTGGATTCGGCATTTTTGTAGCTTCTACATTTGGCGGTACAGTATCTTTGGGAATGCTGCTTGCTATCACCTTAATGCTGGCATTAATCTCCAATCTTACTTTGCTTCCCGCACTACTACTTTCGTTGGAGAAAAGGATAATTAAAAAGACAAATAAGTAGATCAGGTTCTTTAGAAGCTACTTCATTGGAATTTCCCGTTCTTCTTTAATGCCTTTATATTCAACTTTTCGTACTAAGCTGTAAAAAATCAGTAAAAAACCTATACCGAATAGTACCGTTCCCACTATCATGGCCCATCCGTAAAGTTCAGATCCGTTATCTTTTAATGAGTATCCTAAAATATTTAGGGCAATACCTATAACAAGCGATATCACTCCTTTTCTTACAAATCTATTTTTCATAATAATAACAGTATTTTAATTCCAAACTCGTTGGGATATTGCTAAAATCAGGCCAAATTAATTGGAGGCCTTTTGAAGTATCAAAGTAAGCAAATTTTTTACAACGGTAATTGTCTGGAAAAACTACAAGTAGAATTTATTTATTTCGTTGATCATGGGTTCAAGGTTTAAGAAAACTTTCAAGCCTAATTTCCTACCTTTGCATCCTTATTTTGGAGCGACAAAAGCGATGTACAAAGAATATAAACAACTTAATTTATCTGAGACAGGAAAAGCCGTCTTAGAGTACTGGAAGTCGAATAATATCTTCGAGAAAAGTATTGCTAACCGTCCTGCTTCAAAGCCATATACATTTTACGAAGGTCCGCCATCCGCTAACGGAATGCCGGGTATTCATCATGTTATGGCCAGAAGTATCAAAGATATTTTTTGCAGGTACAAAACGCTTAAAGGCTATCGCGTAGAACGTAAAGGTGGATGGGACACGCACGGTTTACCGATTGAACTTGCTGTTGAGAAGACTTTGGGAATCACAAAGGAAGATATCGGTAAGAAGATTTCTGTAGATGAGTATAATGCTGCCTGCCGCAAGGAGGTGATGAGGTATACTGATGTTTGGAATGACCTTACCGAAAAGATGGGGTATTGGGTGGACTTAGAGAACCCTTATATAACCTATGAGAATAATTACATCGAAACACTCTGGTGGATTTTAAAGGAGTTCTATAAAAAAGGGTATTTATATAAAGGATACACTATTCAGCCTTTTTCGCCTGCTGCCGGTACGGGTTTAAGTTCGCACGAATTGAACCAGCCGGGCACGTACAGAGACATAAAAGATACCTCAATCGTTGCACAGTTTAGGATTAAACCAGATCAGGTACATCCTTTAATTTCGGTGTTATTTGAAAATGATGGGGAAGATACTGCTATCCTGGCGTGGACAACCACACCATGGACTTTGCCATCTAACAGCGCTTTAGCCGTTGGAAACAATATCACTTACGTTAAAATCCGAACATTTAACCAATACACTTTTGCTCCGGTAAGTGTGGTTTTGGCCAAAGATCTGGTTGCTAAATATTTCAAGCCAGAAGCAAGGGATGTATCTTTTCAGGATTACAAAAGCGGAGATAAACTAATTCCCTGGGAAGTAGCTTCAGAATTTAGTGGAGCTGATCTTGTTGGGTTGCGTTATGAGCAATTAATGCCTTACGTAAATAATGAAGAGTTAGAAGCAAATGGCTTTAGAGTTATTCCCGGTGATTTCATCACTACCGAAGATGGTACAGGGATAGTTCACATTGCGCCTACTTTTGGTGCAGATGACTTTAGGGCAGCCAGAGATAATGGGATTCCGGCTGTGATGGTAGTTGATGAAAATGGAAAGCAACAACCACTCGTAAATCGTCAGGCAAAATTTGTTGATGAGGTAAGCGACTTTGCGGGAAGATATGTTAAAGAAGAATTTTATTCTGATGAAGAACGCGCAGTTTCAGATTTCAAGCCTACAGATGTTCTAATTGCAATTAAACTTAAAGAAGATAATAAGGCGTTCGATGTAAAAAAATACGAACACAGTTATCCGCACTGCTGGCGTACTGATAAGCCAGTTTTATATTACCCGCTTGATAGTTGGTTTATTAAAACTACTGCCGTAAAAGAGCGTTTGGTTGAGCTAAACAAATCCATTAACTGGAAACCAGAAGCTACCGGAACCGGCCGTTTTGGAAACTGGCTTGAAAATCTGGTTGACTGGAATTTATCCCGTTCACGGTATTGGGGAACGCCGTTGCCAATCTGGAGAACTGAAGATGGTGCAGAAGAGACTTGTATCGGTTCTATCGAAGAGTTAAAAGCGAAGATCGAAGAAGGCCTCAGTTCAGGTGTTCTTAACGAAGCGGAAAAGTCAAAACAACAAACTATTATCGAATCGTTTTCCAGTTCATCATTCGATTTGCACCGCCCTTATGTAGATGATATTATATTGGTAAGCCAGAGCGGTAAAAAAATGTTCCGTGAACCAGATCTTATTGATGTTTGGTTTGATTCTGGTGCTATGCCGTATGCGCAATGGCACTTTCCGTTTGAGAATAAAGATAAATTCCAGTCAGCTTACCCAGCCGATTTTATTGCAGAAGGTGTAGATCAAACCCGCGGATGGTTCTTTACACTGCACGCCATCGCAGTAATGCTAAACGATTCTGTAGCCTTTAAAAATGTTGTTTCGAACGGTTTAGTTCTGGATAAGAACGGCAATAAAATGTCTAAGCGTTTAGGCAATGCAGTTGATCCGTTCGAAACGATCGAAAAGTACAGTGCTGATGCTACACGTTGGTACATGATCAGCAATGCTTCGCCCTGGGATAATTTGAAGTTTAATCTTGAAGGCTTAGATGAGGTTCGCCGGAAGTTCTTTGGTACGCTTTATAATACCTATGCATTCTTCGCATTGTATGCTAACATCGATAACTTTAAATATGCTGAACAAGAAATAGTTTTAGAAAACAGGCCCGAAATTGACCGCTGGGTTATTTCATTGCTAAATACCTTAAGCAAAGAAGTTGATAATTATTATTCAGAGTTCGAGCCGACACGTGCCGCCCGAGCTATCCAAGAGTTTGTTGATGAGCATTTAAGTAACTGGTACGTCCGTTTATGCCGCAGGCGTTTCTGGAAAGGGGATTATACGGAAGATAAAATTTCTGCCTATCAAACGCTTTATACGTGTTTGATAACGGTAGCTAAGCTGATGTCGCCTGTTGCGCCGTTCTTTAGCGAGCGGTTGTTTCTGGATTTAAATAGCATCACTCAAAAAGAACAGGTTGAGTCGGTTCATTTATCTGATTTTCCGGTTTATCAAGCAGAATTGGTTGATGCGGCATTGGAAGAAAGAATGGCTATTGCCCAAAATATCTCTTCGATGATCTTATCATTAAGGAAGAAGGTGGGCGTAAACGTACGTCAGCCTTTAAACAAAATTTTACTGCCTGTGCTTGATAATAGTTTCCAAAATAAGGTTGAACGAGTTAAAGAGCTCATCCTTTCGGAGACTAATATCAAATCGATCGAATACATTAGCGATACTTCCGGCATTATAAAGAAAAAGATCAAGCCAAACTTTAAGGCTCTTGGTTCTAAAGCGGGAAAGCAAATGAAGGATGTGGCGGCTTTTATAACAGGCTTATCTGTCAGCGAGTTAGCTGAGTTTGAAAGTGCAGGAACAATCCAGTTTTCAAAGGATGATTTCCGGCTCGATGTGTCGATTGATGACGTAGAAATTATTGCGGAAGACGTTCCGGGATGGCAGGTAACAAACATGGGAAAACTAACGGTAGCTTTAGATGTTACAGTAACCAATGAATTAAAACAGGAAGGTATATCAAGGGAATTGGTTAACCGGATTCAGAATTTAAGGAAAGAATTGAATTTTGAGGTAACAGATAAAATCAATGTGCGTACAAGCGACCACCCTTATATAACAGAAGCCGTAAGAAAGAATTTATCATATATTTGCGCAGAAATTTTGGCCGACTCATTTGAACTTGTTAACGAGTTAAATAAGGGGGAGACGG
>JANMZB010000164.1:0-7663 GCA_031382725.1 Sphingobacteriaceae bacterium
TCCATCCCTAACGCTTCCTTCCGCCAATAATATTATTTTAACAAATACGGACGCATAGCTTCTTCCCAAATCAAATATCCCTTTCTGTTTAAATGAATTTGGTCTGCAATAACCAGATCAGTTCTTGCATTACCAGCAGTATCTAACATCAGTGGAAAAATATCAACAAATTGGCTTTGCTGTTGAGAGTTCAAATAATTTCTTATCAGCTCGTTGCTTTTAATTTGAATAGCAAGAAAATTCTTACGCCCCGGACTTGGTTTGATTGACATATAGATGAAGGGGACCTCGGGCAACTTCTGTCTGATAGCTTTATAAACTAATTTAAACCTTTTGAAAATCGTTTCTGCATCTGCGCCATCAAACGCAATATCGTTATCTCCGCAATAAAGAATGATTTGTCGCGGGTGGTATTCAAAAACAACATCGTCAAGGAAACCATGCAAATCAGTTAATTTCGCACCTCCAAATCCGCGATTGATGACCCCGTAATCTTTAAAAACCGATTCGAGGCTTTCCCACCGCCTTATAGAGGAACTACCAGCAAACAAAATAGGGTTTTCAGGCGGTGCATTCAGCCGGTCCTTTTCTTTAAAAGCCTGAATTTCATCATAAAATTCAGGTTTACCCCAGCCGTCAATATAGCTGCATCCTGATAAGTTTATCAGCAAGGCTAAAAAGAGGCAATAATTGAAAATTTGGTTCATTTAAGGCTCACCGCAAAACATCTCAAGATACTGATGTTTTAAGTACTACACAAGTGCAGCACCAAAACATTAATTACCAGAACTTTGCCGTCCGATTGAACCGTTTCAAAACTAATCCTGTTAGTGGAGGTAAATTAATTGCAGCCGATTGAGGTTTTCCCTGCCAGTGTACAGGCTCTGATGAGAAATCCTGCTTCACTTCAAAGCCGCTTCCATAAAAGTTTTTATCATCCGAATTAAAAATCACCTGCCAATCGCCATGATGCGGAAGGCCTATGCGGTAATTCGGACGAGGAACCGGAGTCATATTTAAAACGATAACTAGTTTTTCATCGGCCTGATTACCTTTTCTGCAATACACCAATACCGATTGTTCTGCTTCATTTACCTCAATCCATTCGAAACCATCCCACTCAAAACTCTTTTCGTACAAAGATGGCTGGCTTCTATAAAGGTGATTAAGCTCCTTAACCAATTCCTTCATCCCTTTATGAGGTGCAAATTCTAGCAAATGCCAATCAAGTGAAAGGTTCATGTTCCATTCGGATGTTTGTCCAAATTCATCTCCCATAAAGAGCAGCTTTGCTCCCGGATGGGTAAACATATAGGTATACAATAACCTAAGATTTGCAAAACGCTG
Organism: Sphingobacteriaceae bacterium; assembly: GCA_031382725.1. Lineage (GTDB taxonomy): Bacteria > Bacteroidota > Bacteroidia > Sphingobacteriales > Sphingobacteriaceae > Paradesertivirga. The sequence goes on from JANMZB010000164.1 coordinate 1,348, forward strand.
CCATTCATCTCCTGGCATTTTGTAGACTAGTGATTTTTTTCCATGCACCACTTCATCATGCGAAAGCGGAAGCATAAAATTTTCAGTAAAGGCATAAACTGTACTGAAAGTTATCTGGCTGTGATGATATTTTCGATGTACGGGATTTTGCTCGAAGTACTTTATAGTATCGTTCATCCAGCCCATCATCCATTTCATTCCAAAACCTAAACCACCTGCAAATACGGGCTTACTTACGCCTGTAAAAGCTGTTGATTCTTCTGCTATTGTTTGAACATCAGGATAGGCAGAATAAACCGCCACATTAAATTCTTTTAAGAAACTAATAGCTTCTAGATTTTCCCTGCCGCCAAACTTATTTGGAATCCATTCGCCTTCTTTTCTTGAATAATCGCGATAAAGCATGGAAGCAACTGCATCTACACGTAAACCATCGATATGAAAACGGTCAAGCCAGAAAATAGCATTGCTTATCAGAAATGAACGAACTTCATTACGGCCATAATTGAAGATGTAAGATTTCCAATCAGGGTGAAAGCCCTCACGTTCATCGGCATGCTCATAAAGATGGGTGCCGTCGAATTTGTACAAGCTGTGCTTATCGCCCGGAAAATGTGATGGAACCCAATCGAGAATAACACCGATATTGTTTTTGTGAAGTTCCTCAATCAGGAACATAAAGTCCTGCGGAGTTCCATACCTGGATGAAGCGGCAAAATAGCCGGAAACCTGGTATCCCCATGAAGGATAAAATGGATGCTCCATAACGGGCATAAACTCAATATGAGTAAAGCCCATTTCTTTAATGTAAGGCACCAATCGTTCCGCAAGTAAACGGTATCCCAAAAATATCTCAGGGTTTTCGGGGCTGCGCATCCATGAGCCCAGGTGCATTTCGTAAACCGAATAAGGACTTGATAAGGCGTTGTTAGTATGACGGTTTTCCATCCATTCGCTATCGCTCCACTCATACCACGTATCCCATACAATTGAAGCGGTACGAGGTGGTTCTTCCCAGCGTAAAGCGTAAGGATCAGATTTCTCTGTTTCCTCGCCATTATTGGCCCTTATAAAATATTTATATACTTCGCCGTTACCAACATTCGGAATAAAACCCTCCCAGATTCCAGAACTATCCCAACGTACGAATAAGGCGTGAGCCTGAGTATTCCAGCCATTAAAGTTTCCAATAACTGATATATAGGTAGCATTTGGCGCCCATACAGCAAAATAGGTTCCGGTTACCCCGTCTATTTCCATTACATGAGAACCAAATTTCTCATATAACCTGTAATGCTTGCCAGAGCGGAATAAATGAATATCGAAATCTGTTAACCTTGTAGACGCTATTACCGCATTTTTTAAAGGTTTTTGCACTTCTGATGCAGTTTCTTTTACTAAGGTTTTTGTTTTAACTGACTTCGTTTTCTTTTTATTCTCCATTATCTAAGAACCTGAATATCTTTAAAGTTTTTGTTGGCTTTTATCACAACACGCGTAAGCTCATCAAAGTTTAACTCTTGTTGCTGCTCTTTTCCATCTATTATAAGCCTGGTTGGCAAAAACGGTAAACCTATCAATTTTAATTCATAAGTTTCGTAACGCGGGGTGTATAATCCTTCAGAACTTTGTTTGATATTAAAGGACGTTTTATCGCCTTTTACTATAAATTTCTTTTCCGTGTATATATCCTGCTCGTAGGCAAAAGTATCACCATGATCTTCGTAATAGAAAGAGTTAACCTCATACTCCGAATAATATATCTGGAATTTTATCTCATCAGGTTCAATTTCACCCACATATTGCATTAACGGCCACTCTGGAATTACAGAACCTGCTTTCACAAAAATTGGCATACTTTCCAAAGGAGTAAAAACAGAATGTTCCATACCACCTTCCATAATTTCGTGTGTCCAGTAATTATACCACATACCTTTTGGCAGATAAACCATTTTCGATTTCTGACCCGGCTCAAATACTGGAGAGATCAATATTTTATCACCAAAGGTAAATTCGTCTTCCCGGTTACGGTTTAACGGAATATCCTGCTCGAGCATTACTATTGGCCTTAAAATTGGGAAGCCATATTTATGATGCTCCCAATATGCCGAATAAATATATGGCATAAGGCGGTAGCGCAGTTCTATAAAGGTTCTGTTGATGTCTTCATATTCCTTTCCGAAACTCCAGGGTTCGCGCTCGCGGGTATCTCCGGCAGAGTGGGCACGCATAAACGGGGAAAATACACCCAGTTGAATCCAACGTGTGAAAAGTTCGCCATCAGGCTCACCTGTAAAACCGCCAATATCTGTACCGCACATTGAAATACCTGAAACTGATAATCGCTGGCATTGAATGGAGGCAAGTTTCAGATGATCCCACGAAGCGAGATTATCTCCGGTCCAAACTGAAGAATAACGCTGCACACCAGAATATCCAGAGCGAGTAATAGTAAACGGACGCTTATTCTTGAAAAGTTTTTTCAAACCTTCATAAGTTGCACGCACCATTTGCATACCGTAAACATTGTGCGCCTTTCGGTGAGAACCGCGATGCCCGTCGTACTGATGTCTTACATCATTTGGGAATGAACCCGAACCAAAAACTGCCGGTTCATTCATATCGTTCCATACACCCGCTACACCATCGTCAACTAAACCTTTGAATAAGCCACCCCACCATTCTCTAACCTCAGGGTTGGTATAATCCGGAAATTGGCAACGGCCCGGCCAAACATGGCCTTCCATAAAGTAATCATCGCTGCGGCGACAAAAATATTTCTTCTCTTTACCTTCTTTAAATACCCAATAGTTATCGTCAACCTTAATTCCCGGATCAATAATTACGACGGTTCTAAATCCATCATCCAAAAGCTCTTTGATCATTTTTTTTGGATCTGGGAAATACTTTTTGTTCCAGGTAAAACAGCGATATCCATCCATATAATCAATGTCCAGATATAGTGCATCACAAGGAATTTTGCGTTCGCGGAAGTTTTTGGCAAGTGCCTTTAATTTACTCTCGGGATAATAGCTCCAGCGACACTGATGATAACCTAATGCCCATAGCGGTGGCATTGGGTGTGTTCCTGTTAAACTATGGTAACGTTTAACAACGTCCATCATGTGCGGACCGTGAATATAATAGTACTGAAGCTCCCCGCCATCGGCCCAGAATGAGGTTTTATCCTTATCCTGATGAGCAAAATCGAAATGGGTTTTATAAGTATTATCGAAAAAGATACCGTAGCTTACATTCTCATGAATACTTATGTAAAATGGAATAGCCCGGTACAGGGGATCATGATCTCTGGAAAAAGCGTAAGTATCTGTAGCCCAGTTTAAAAACCTTTTTCCCTTTAAATTAAAAGAAGTCGGTTTATCTCCTAAGCCATAAAAAGACTCATCGTCGCTACATTGCTTGGTACAATAAACATAATAGCCGCCAAAATCAACATTTTCTTCCCAGTGCATGGTTGAATAATCGCTGTTGATAATGCGATTGTCGTTATCCTCAAAAGAAATAAGAAAATCTTTTTTATCGATAACGCAGGTAACGGTATTGGTAGATACCCTGTAATTTTCTTCGGTTTCCTTGAATGAAAATACGGTAACCCGATTTTCGAGTTTTGGTACTGCATAAGAGAAATCATCCAAAAATGTACCTTGAGGCGCAAGCCTTACTCTTATAATTTCGTCGCTGACAACCCTTATCTCGACTTTAGCGGTGCCATCTGAAAAATAAAAATTATTATCAACCTGTATATATTCGGTTACCGTTTGAAGGTATATTTTCTCGATCGGCTTAAGGCCGATGATAGGGTTATTTACGTGATGTACTCCCTCTTCCAATTGCTCAATACTAAATTCCGGCAACTCTGGTACTTCCGGTAACGGATCTTTCTCTATCATTCAATTCCAATATAACGCTGATAATCTATAGCATCGGACGACATCATCAGCTATCCAAACAAATTCTAACCTTTTGAACGGCTATAGACGTTCTGTAAGGGGGATTAATTATTCTAATGTATGCAAGTATATTAAAATGCAGCTACTAAAGATAAAAAAAAAGCTTAAACCTTGAAATTGAATGAATTTGCATAAGTAACTCGCATTGATAAGAAGCTTGTACTAAAAGAGTTTATTGGTAAAAGTGATCCAAAATGATATACATTTTAATGCCCTGTCATGCTGAACTTGTTTCAGCATCTACTTGTTTCAGCATCTACTTGTTTCAGTATCACTTATAATTGATTATTGCCGGTGCGAGATCCCGAAATAAATTCGGGAGGACAAAGCGCGTTAGAAAGCGCCAATTATAATCAATGATGCTTAGATAATCAATGATGCTTATCTTTGAGCTGTGGAAGTTATTTCGCCCTATCAACTGTTTTCTATCAACTCTGAAGCCGATTTTGAAAGGCTTGCTTTGTCGATATTTCAATATCAGGCAAAAGAAAATAAAATTTATTCGAAGTTTCTGGACATCCTTGGAGTTAAAGTAAACGAACTAAACAATCTTGAGGAAATTCCTTTTCTACCAATCGAGCTCTTCAAATCACAATCAATATTTTGCGGAACAGATGAGCCTGAGATAATTTTTTCAAGTTCTGGAACTACTGGTGTTGTACAAAGCAAACATCGGGTAAAGAACCTTTCTGTGTACATCGACAGTTTTAGAAAAGGCTTTAATCATTTCTATGGAGAAATAAGTGACTACACCATTTTAGCGTTGCTGCCGTCTTACCTCGAACGGGATGGTTCTTCTTTAATTTACATGGTAGATGATCTGATCAAAGAGAGTAAAAACTCTTCAAGCGGGTATTTCCTTTACAATCATGACGAGTTAAATTCCCTTTTGCTTCGCCTTAAGGCGGAGAAGAAAAAAACTATTCTAATTGGCGTGACTTATGCTTTGCTTGATTTCACAGAAGCTTACAACCTAGACTTTCCTGAACTTATTGTAATGGAAACTGGTGGCATGAAAGGCAAACGAAAAGAATTGATTAAGGAAGAGCTACATCAATTGCTATGTAAAGGCTTTGGTGTTGAATATATCCACTCGGAGTATGGGATGACGGAACTGCTTTCGCAAGCTTATTCTAAAGGGAAGGGAATATTTAACACACCACCCTGGATGCGCGTTCTTGTAAGAGATACAAATGATCCCTTTTCGACTTTGGAAGCAGGGAAAACAGGTGGCTTAAATATTATCGATCTTGCTAATATTTATTCTTGTTCGTTTATCGTCACCCAAGATTTAGGGCGGAAACACACTGATGGCAGCTTTGAAGTTTTGGGCCGTTTTGATAATAGTGAGATTAGAGGATGTAATCTGTTGGTGCAGTAAGCTATTATTCTGCAATTAGCAGAAAGTAATTCTTCTTTCCCTTTTGGGCGATTAAATACGTTTCATTAACAAGTTTATCATCGTTTATAATTTCTGCCGGCTCAGAAACTTTTTCCCGATTAATCGCAACACCGCCGCCCTGTATCATTTTCTTGGCTTCACCTTTAGATGCAAACACCTGAGATTTTTCGGCAAGCAAATCGGTAACGTTAATGCCAGATGCGAGTTCTGATTTTGAAATCTTAAATTGAGGTACACCTTCAAAAACCTCCAAAACTTCCTCATGGTTTAATTGGTTGAGGAAATCTACAGAGCCTGTTCCGAATAAAAATTCTGAAGTTTTTAAAGCAGTTTGCAAAGCCTCTTCAGAATGTGTGCGAATAGTAATTTCTTTAGCAAGTGCTTTTTGAAGTATTCGCAAATGAGGCGCGGCATCGTGCTCGATTTCGAGAGCCTCAATTTCTCCTTTGCCTTTAAGCGAGAAGATCCGAATCCAGCTCTTCGCATCAACGTCGGTAGTATTTAACCAAAACTGGTAGTATTTATATGGCGATGTCTTCTTGCTGTCAAGCCAGATTGCTCCGCTTTCAGTTTTACCGAACTTAGTTCCATCAGCTTTTTTTATCAATTGCGTAGTTATCGCGAAAGCGGTACCGGCATCTTTTCTTCGGATTAACTCGGTTCCCGTAACAATATTTCCCCACTGATCTGAACCACCCATTTGAACCAGGCATTTTTTGTTCTTCCACAACCAGTAGAAGTCATAGCCCTGCACCAACTGATAGCTAAACTCGGTAAACGACATTCCGGTTTCTCCCTCAAGCCTTTTCTTCACCGAATCTTTGGCCATCATGTAATTCACAGAAATATGCTTTCCCACATCTCTGATAAATTCTAAAAAGCTAAATCCTTTGAACCAATCGTAGTTATTTACAATTTCTGCAGAGTTAGCTCCGCAATTAAA
>JANMZB010000187.1:0-1179 GCA_031382725.1 Sphingobacteriaceae bacterium
TTTAATTCTAGCCCATGTAGATTCTCGGTCCTTTTCGTTACAACCTGATGATCCCAAATGGTCTAGCATACACTCAGCAAAATTCGATGAGTAATGATAATCATCATCCGTTAACAACTTGAAATTTTTCCATCCTTGTCGACGTGTAATTTTTCGTACTTCGTCGCGGAATGTCTCATTCGAATCCATTAATCCATTAAGGATACAATGTTTTTCATATTGCTTTTTTAGAATCATGTTATTACCTTCAGCATCATTGACGCAGTTAGTTACCGACATATCAAAACAAGTTGTACTCTTACCAAATACTTGCTTTGGTATTAGTTTTGCTCTATTAATGGATACCTGCTCTACCACAGTACTGCTATCTGCTGACATGTCTTCACAATCGTTTACCATCAATTTTACACATGATTCCTTATTTTTATCAACGTTATCAGCAAAATTATCAACTGTTTCGTCATCACTACTTGCATTACCATTGTATGATGGATTAACACACTCATGATAAACATCATAATATAATGTGATATTGTCCAAAATAGCAACGTTAGCCAATCCATTAAGCTGCCCATTACTTTCCTCTCGCACCTCGACATTCGATACATGTACATCGTTATTCTCCTTGTTTAACAAATCTGACGCTGTTGTTGTATTAACAATTTTTTTCGGTGCATATCATGAACGACATTGTTAGTTCGACCATTACATAACAATGCATTACTACGCTTCCTTATAACAGAACTGCAGCTCTTATCTTTACTTCGATTATTCTTCATTTTAATATTTTATCGTTGTTTTTATCAATTACAATATGATTAGTGCCAATATCATTCAATCCGTATTTAAAATAATTGGATGATTGTTCTAATCTTACAACAATGAATTTTCAAATCCTCAATTTTTGCAATATTTGAACCAACGGAGATTAATTACAGAAGAATAATATGCCACAAAAGCAGTATCTACATATAAGACACACGTAAGTAACTTATTATTTAATTAGATTCAAATTTTCATATTTCAATTGTTACACAAATTTACTACTTCTAAAAAATTAATATTAGAAAATAAAATATATACACGCATTTCAAGTTAGGAATTTATATTATTTACACTATATTTTTCTTCGTTTTGACATAATTAATACATCTATTAACCATCTGGCTTCATTTTTCA
>JANMZB010000209.1:0-1066 GCA_031382725.1 Sphingobacteriaceae bacterium
TCCCATTTGACTTGAACATTCCAAGAGGATCCCATGTATTCTGGATTTCCGTTCTTAAGGGGTCCTTGATGATCTAAGATGTGGCTGAACAAGTGTTTTGTTCTATTATCATCTCCGGTGGTGAGGTCTTGTTGGTCTTCAACTATTCGTGATAATTCGTTGTATGTGAGGATCTCGTCGTATTCTCCTTCACCCAGCTCGACAATGAACTTGATGGCTGCACGATCTTCGTCTTGCTTATCCTTGATTCGACGCACTATCTTCGCTCGGTAGCTTTTACCGTCGTCCAACTCTCTCACAAACGTTACACCCAATAATTGTTCTGGTGTGAAGCGTGGTAATTTGAGTTCAGATGCATTAACCGGCACAGCTGCCAGATCAGTGGTGTTACTGATATGCTGGAAGTTGTCTGTAGCTACATCCTCCCCTTCATCGGAAGTTGAATTTGAGATAGCAAGAGTGGATTCAGATCGAAGGTTTGGGTGAAGAGGGTTGAGCGCAGAACGTAGTTCTGAACGGGCGACAACTTTGTGGGAGAGTTCGTCCAGTACCAAAAACGTGAGTGTATCACCCTGATGTTCGGCGATACCCACGATGCGACCTTTGCGTTCTCGTGGTGTAGACGGGAAATGGGACGTGGGGGCAAAGAAGTAGACTGGTTCGTACCAGCGGAAGGCAAGGAGAGCAGAAATATCCGGTTGTTGTCCAAATGCGGCCTGGAAAGGAGTCCTCCAATTAAGACTGGCGACCGAGAGGCGACTCAGGGTGTATACGGTGTGTTGAACGCATAAAATCCAGAGGTTAGGAGGTGTGTTTGTGCGATCCATCATCGAGTTACTCATTTTCTTGACTTCTTGGATGCGTCGCTCGGCGGGGTTGTGATGCTGGTGGTGTGGTTCGCACACTAAATCAGCAATGGCATACATACGAAGAATCTCATGGACAATATGGCCAATCTGAGCCTTGGCGTTGTCACTGAACAAGGCGGATGGGGCACCGTGGAGGCGGATGAGATCTTCTAGGGTACTTGCCATTTCAGAATCAGTCTTCATGGGAAATGGCGGTA
>JANMZB010000242.1:0-11367 GCA_031382725.1 Sphingobacteriaceae bacterium
GCCAGTATTTGCGATTGACCCAAGTGTGGCTTTTCTTGGGATGACGACGGGTAGTCCATCTGCGAAGTGCTTGGAATAAGCAATGATCCATTCGATTGAACACCTGCTTAGATATTACCGTTGAAAAATACCGGCTCCATCCGGTAATTATCGGATTTAGATGAGCAATTATACTTTCCTGTGGAGCCGTTCGGTTTCTTCGTAATAGGTGTTTGACCGATAAATGCTGTCTGCGCTGAGATTGCAGAGAAGGCCGGATCAAAGTCTTGAATCCGAGTCGATGCCCATAAGAGCTTTTACCCGAGTGCGTCTTGCCCACCCGATATTGTCTCACATGCATTCCCAAGAAGTCAAAGCCACTCTTTTTGCCTTCCCCATTCTCCAGGGTGTGCACAATACGCGTCTTGCTGGCTTTCATTCGTAATCCCATCTGCTCCAGCCAGGTCTCCATTAAATCGGCGCACTTTTGAATGACACCTTGATCTTCGTGCAGGACAAGAAAATCATCAGCGTAACGGATCAACTGTGCTTTACCCGTCCACTGTTGTCCGATGTAACGAGCAGGAAATTGCTGCTCGATATACTGTTCCATCCCGTGGAGGGCAATGTTAGCCAGTAGTGGTGAAATAACCCCTCCCTGTGGCGTTCCGCTTTGAGTCGGAGTAAAAATCGCTCCTTCCATTACGCCGGCTTTTAGCCATCCTTTAAGCAAGCGCTTCAGGCTTGGAAAGGTGTTTACCTTCTCAAGCAAGCGTTGGTGATCAATCCGCTCGAAGCATTTCTCAATATCGGCATCCAGCACATATTTAGGCTTTTGCTTAATGGATAGAAAGATAGCTTCAATAGCGTCGTGAGCAGAACGTCCTGGTCTGAAGCCGTAACTGTTAGGCTCGAAGCGAGCTTCCCATTGGGGTTCCAAGGCAATTTTGACCAGTGCTTGTAAGGCACGATCCGCCATTACTGGTATAGCTAAGGGACGTTTCTCGTGGGAACCCGGTTTAGGTATCCATACGCGACGAGTGGGTTTTGCCCTGACTTTCAATGATAGTTTTTGACTTAACATCATTCGTTGTGTAGCCGTGAGCACTTTTACCCCATCTATCCCAGCCGTGTTTTTACCTTGGTTTTCTTGGGTTACTTTCCGTACGGCCAACCGCTTAGCCGACTTGGATTTTAGCAACAGTTTTTGCAGGTTACGTACTGTTTTGGCATCTCCGCGTTTTTCAGCTTGGTAGATCCGCTTTTGCAGCTTGAACACGTTTCGTTGGATTTTCTTCCAACCAATCGTATTCCATTCATCCATCGGTTTTAAGTCCGTGTACATCGTCTTTGGCTGCTACTTGGTTTCACTACTTTTAACTCCGTGGGCACGTGGGCGTATCTCCAGGCTTTCCCTGGAGCATTTGCTTTTTACCCAATCTTCCCTCACTAAAGCCTGCGGATAGCTTCCTACTGCTACTCAAGAATGAGTAAGAGAGCTTTAATGAGGTTCCCTTGTTCCTATGACCTGTTTGACGAAAGGGTAGCGTCCTACTATTCACCGGGTTGTACATTGTTTGAACAACTGAAAGGAGGAAAACTTTCAGTCCGACAACCTTTACCGTTTTGGTCAAGCCTTACAGACCAAAGGTCTGAGTAACCTGAGTAGGCTTGTTGATAGTGACGATGATTCAGACATAGGTTCGTTGTCTACGCGTACTTTCACACTCACGAGGATGAGACATCAGATTTGTCCGTACTCGTTTTCGTTCCTGCTTCATCCCTGCCGGTGCCAATAGGTAGCGATGAGGAACGTGTTTACATCTGTTCAAATAGATGAAGAGGAATTGCACCTCTCACCAAGTCATAAGTTATTGTAAAACAAGTTCTACAACGCTCGTTTACTTTACTCACGAGCAACAAGTCGCACTTCCACTCCTATCCCTCACGCTAAAAATAAGCTGCTGGAGGAAGTGGCCGGGCCGTGGCTTTCCTGCCACCGCGCGATCCCTGGCAGCCACCACCCGGCCACCCCCTCCCGATGTATTTGATTTTAGCCTCCGGCAGTATGGCATTATTGCTTGTCCACTCCTAGCCGCTGTTCTCCCGCGCCAGCCCTCCCAACAGCCGCTAGGAGTGGAAATACAGCGGCAGATGGGAGAAGCAAGAATAGCAGGCTAACCCCACATACCCCTTTCTGCTATTCTTGCCACACCCACCGAAGTAAGTTTATTGAGTTAGCCTACGGCGGCAGTATGGCATTGAAAAGCGGCCTACGTCTGGCGCTTTCTCAGCTCAAAAAGCCCACGCGCACAAGCGCCAGCACGCCCCCAGACTGTAAGCTTCCCCCAAAAGTGGTCCAGTGAAAAGTAGAGATTTATACTTTTACTTTCACACTCAAATACCATGAACTGTGTTAAAAGTCAAGCGCTCAAGCGTAAAACTGGTTGATAATTTGGGTCAAAATCTTCGTTGAATTTTACTACTGCAAACGCCTGTCGGAGCAGCTTATTAGCCACTGCAATCAAGGCTAGTTTAGATGCTTTCCCAGCTGCTTTCAAACGCTGATAGCGTTCTTTACAAGGTTGGTTATAGCGAATAGCCGACCAGGTTGCCATATATAAAAGACTGCGTAAATGCGCATCTCCGGCTCGACTAATACCCTGGCTGAAACCTGTCTTGCCCGACTGGTAGGTAATAGGAACTAAGCCAATGAACTTAGCTAAGGCTTTGGCAGAATGAAAATCCTGGAAGCCGTTCGTGGTTTCAATCAAGGCAGTAGCCACGGCCTGAGAGATACCTTTTATGGAAGTCAAGCGGCGATATTGCTCATCAAAATCAAGCCGACAGACTTGATAAATCTCTTCTCGCAGTTGCTGGATGGCTTGCTCAAAGTGGGTGATGGTGTGCTGTAAACTTTGTTGCGTTGCTGCATCTTTGACCGGTAGGGAAGAAAAAGACTCCTGCAAGTTGAGCAAAGCGGTGCGCTGCTTTTGATATTGTTTCAATAATGCTCGCTTTTGTCTGAGTAACAGCAAGCTATCTGAACTAATCTGATAAACGGCAGGCTGCATCATTCGCCCATATTCAGCTAGCAGCACCGCGTCCCTTGGGTCGGTCTTGGTAATAGATAGCTGCATTTTAGCGAAATAATGACTCTGTTTAGGGCTGATCACCGACATAGGGATTTGGGCCTGACTAAGCAAATAAGTCAGCAGCACCGAATAGGAACCGGTTGCTTCCAGCACACAATGGGACCCAGCGGGTAAAAGAGTGATTAAGGTGCGGATTCCTTCTGGAGAATTAGCCACACTGGTTACTTGCCAGCCTGCATTCAGAGAAGGAATAGCCAGCGATAAACTAAGTTTAGAAACATCGATACCAACGTAGGTTTTCATCAGTAAAAAGGGTTAGACAAGATAACTAAAACAGGAAATGAGCCAGAAATTTTTATGCCTTGCATAGCATACACGGGGTTGACCAATAGAACTGTCCAGGCTTCAAAAATTTATCAGAATGGGTCCAAACATGGTTTATAGGGTTGGCTAAAAGGGAAGCGGACTTATTCATTCTGATGGCTCAAATCAGGGTATAATTACCACTTTTTGAGAGTTTTTTAAACTCGACTCAAACGTACTAAAGGGAAATGAAAAAGGGAAGATTCAACGAATCACAAATCGTGGCCATTCTTAAACAGCAAGAATCGGGACAGACCGTGGCTCAAATTGCCCGCGAGCACGCTATCAGTGAAGCCACCTTCTACACTTGGAAGTCTAAATATGGTGGTATGCAAGTCTCGGAGTTGACACGGCTCAAGGAGTTGGAAGAGGAGAATCGTCGTTTAAAACAAATGTATGCAGACCTAAGTCTGGAAAATCAAGCCATCAAGGAGGTGCTGCGAAAAAAGTAGTTAAGCCTGCTGAAAAGCGATCCCTTGCTAGTGAGCTTATTGAGAAAGGCTTGAGCTGTCGTCAGGCGTGTGGAATTGTGAGATTGTCTCGCCGGATGTATGGTTACCAACCCATATCTAAGCAGGATCAGCCAGCGGAGCAGGCTATTAAAGAAGTTTTGAAAAAGCATCCCAGTTGGGGGTTCTGGAAAGTGTTCTACCAGTTACGTAAAAATGGATTAGCATTGAATCATAAGCGGTTATGGCGAATTTATTGCGATCTGAAGCTAAATTTACCTAGAAAGAAAAAACGGCGGTTACCAGATCGTATCAAGCTGCCATTAACCATTCCGACAGGCTCCAATCAGATGTGGTCGATGGATTTTATGGTGGACGTTTTGACTGATGGGCGTTCATTCCGTACGCTGAATGTAATCGATGACTACAATCGCGAGGTATTAGGCATTGAGATAGACTTTTCATTACCTGCTCAACGAGTTATTCGATGCTTAGAGCGGATAATCGATATTTATGGTAAACCGGAAAAGATCCGCTGTGACAATGGACCAGAATTTATTAGCAATGCCTTGACCAACTGGTGTGGGCAAAAGGGGATAGAAATCTGCTGGATTCGGCCCGGCAAGCCTACTGAAAATGCTTACATTGAACGTTTGAATGGTACCTTCAGAAGAGACGTCTTAGATGCGTATCTATTTGGTTCACTCCGACAAGTTAGAGAGGTGGTGCAAAAATGGGTGATTGAGTACAATACGCAAAGACCTCATCAAGCACTCGGATTTTTGACCCCTCTCGAATTTAAGCAAGCTGGCTAAACTCCAGTTAGCACTGGATCACCAAATGGGGAATAATACAAGACCCCCAGCCAACCGCGCTGCCCTACGCGGCCACGCACACAGGCGGCTTGCCGCCCCCACTTGCAACCCACTCGCCTGTGTGCGTGACCGCTCCGGGCTGTCCTTGGTAGTAGTTACTGATGATTCTCTAAACTAAGTAGAAAAAATAGTAGTTATACAGACTTGCTCTGAATGCAAGATAGGTTTTATGGGCGATATCTTTTTATCCCAGTCAACCCCGTCCAGAGGCCCTACCGGGTCAAGCGAATGGTATTCATTGGGTGACGTTTTATTTACGTTTAGTTGACATTTTGTCAACTTTTGATGTATCTTTGATGTTATAGCCCTATAATATTGAATGAATGTAATTAGTAAGAAAAAGCTTATTGAATATTATGAGTCTCACGCTGATGCCAAGGAAGCTCTATTAACTTGGCACGGGATAGTGGCTAAAGCAGAATGGCGAGATCCAGAGGATGTCAGAGCTGATTTCCCTAAAGCTGAACCAGTGGGAGATAAACGAGTTGTTTTTAACATCAAGGGCAATCACTACCGCTTGGTGGCCAGAATTAGTTACGAATACAAGCATGTGCTCATCAAGTGGATCGGCACCCACGCTGAGTACGATAAGATTGATGTCTTAGAGGTTGATTAAATAAATAAGGAAATGGACGTAAAGATTATAGAATCGGAAGCTGAGTATGCATCTGCATTAAAGAGAATCGATCAACTCTTCGATGCGCCCAGAGGTACCAAGGAAGCAGGAGAGCTTGAGTTGTTGGTCTTGTTGGTCAATAACTATGAAGATAAACATTATCCCGTTCCTCCTGCAGATCCGGTTGAGGCGATTAAATACCGTATGGAAGAACTTGGCCTAGCCAATAAAGATTTGGAACCCATGTTAGGAGACAAAGCAACCGTGTCTCGTATTCTTAACCGCAAAAGAGACCTTACCGCTGATATGATGCGTAAGCTTCACAGACAGCTAGGCATTCCCGCAGAGGTGCTGCTACACACCACTACCTGTTAGTGCTTTGCTTCATCATTGATATTTCAAGAAGTTTCAAATTTTGATGAATGGGCTCCTTTACGAAGAATAGTTTTTTTTGCATGGGTCTATTAGTGGTCCTTTGGGGTTGCCAGAAGGAAGAGCCGGTTTTGCCCGCTCCTCCAATCACCACTACTTCTGAACACCTCTTACTGGGCAATCCCAGCGTTGCTGTTACCGACATCAGCAAACCTGATAATTATTTGTTAGAAAACCCTCAATTTGCCCTTTCCTACCATCGGGGGGATCCCTAATTGGGTGAGTTGGCACGTGAGTTCCACCTGGATCGGTAGCGTTACCCGACAAGATGATTTCCGACCGGATACGCGGCTGCCGGCAGGCTGGTACCGGGTCAAACCCACTGACTATGCCAACAGTGGCTTTGATCGTGGCCACCTTTGTCCTTCAGCAGATAGAACCAACAGCGTAGCGGACAATTCGGCTACTTTCCTAATGAGCAATATGATACCCCAGGCTCCTAGCAACAATCGCATTACCTGGGAGAATCTGGAAAGTTATACGCGCAAATCAGTAGAGGATGGGAATGAAGCTTACGTGATCGCGGGTGTTTATGGATCCGGGGGGATAGGCTCTAACGGGGGCATTACTCATACCCTAGCTGGTGGGAAAATTACCGTACCAGCCTATACCTGGAAAATAGTGCTGGTGCTACAAGAAGGGGATAATGACTTGAGCCGCATTATGCCGAGCACCCGGGTAATTGCGGTCAAAATGCCGAACATGCAAACAGTGAATAACCAGCCTTGGACATTTTATCGGGTGAGCGTGGACGAGTTGGAAGTGCTCACGGGGTATGATTTCCTTTCCTCCTTACCGGTTTCAGTGCAAGCAGTTCTAGAGGGCAAGGCTGATGATCAGCCGCTTTAATAGCAATTATTTGATACTAACTACTCAAGACTAAAAAACATACGAGTTTCGATTTAGTTTTTGGTTGATACCACGGATCGCAAGCTTTTCCTATTGCGTGTTTAAAATGCCATATATATTCTTTACCACAGTACGCTACAACTCGTTCACCACAACATAGGCAGCGAGTCTCAAACCTTTGATGAAGATTAGGTTCAGCACAGACTCTACTATCTTTATGAATTGCAAACTGCATAATGAACGTTTTTGAAACACTTACGCGCTTTAAAGTCCAGTCCCTTAGCGATGGGAACGGCACTGACTTACACTACTATTTTTATTCTCAAGATTCCGGATCGTATAAGATCAATAGAAAGTTATTAGCCTACAGTTTGGTTTTGCTTGGATAAACTTATCAAATTCTTTTTGCTCAACATCTGTATTTCTCACCTCCAGCTTACGAAGGTTTGGTAGCCTGTGCAAAGGGGAAAGGTTATATAATGGCACATGAACAAATTTTAATTCTTCTAACAAATGCAAGTCAGAAAGCATACTTAGGTCACAAAATCCACTAGATTTAGTGCATTCAAATATTCGCAAATTCCCCAAATTTGCTATCACGTGATAATCGCTCCCTTCATAGTAGCTTAAATATAATTCAGCCAACTTACTCAAGTTCTTTATTGGTTCTATGCTAGTAATTTTAGTATAAGCTGTATGAAGTATTTCAAGATTACAAGCTTCACTGATAGGTGATAAATCAGTAATATAAGTGCCGTAACAATTCAAGGCTCTAAGTTTCCCTAATTTCCGTAAAGGCTCCAAATGAGTAATATTCATATGCCTTGGCCGCAGGGTTACTACTTCTAAAGCCTGTATCCTTTCAATCAAGCTATCATTTATAGGAACTTTGTCAATTGAGTAATATACAAGCTTACTAAACCAGTAACCTTTAA
This sequence comes from Sphingobacteriaceae bacterium, assembly GCA_031382725.1. GTDB lineage: Bacteria > Bacteroidota > Bacteroidia > Sphingobacteriales > Sphingobacteriaceae > Paradesertivirga. The sequence goes on from JANMZB010000242.1 coordinate 7,594, forward strand.
CGTCTTTTTCTAAAATGTTCTTGAATTGCAGGTTATGCAGGAATGTCCATTTCCAGTCAAAATCCAAATCTGACCACCACTGTTTAAGATTCTCTTCATTAACTTGAGAAACATCGTTTACAAAAGTATAATCAACGTCTGGCGCTTCTGGCTCAATAGATTTTGAATAATTAAGGTACTTACTTTCTTTTTTTTCTTCACTTTTAATCTCTGATCCTTTTGCGTCCGTTGTAGCACCAGTTGCAAGTAAGCTTTTTAATTCCTGACAAAAAGCTTCGGCTTCTTCTCGGGTGATACCCCCCCCTACAATTAGATAATCCTTAGAAATGCCTTGGATGGCTAATTTCAGGTTCCGCTTGAGGGTTTGGGATAGCTCAGCAACATGAAAGGCTTTTTCGGATACAGAGTACTCAATAATCCAGTTAATAAAATTCATAGAACCATTTTTGTTAATTAGTGCCAATTCCTTAAAGTCAGTTTATTTTCTAATTGCTAAAAGAACTTCACAACCAATTATGCATATACTTAATTGTTTGATTTTATATATTTGGATACTCGATTATTAAATGCAGGAAACGTACCCTCTAATATATCAACAACCGTTTTATTAATTTTTTCATCTTCAATAGCGCCCGAATAAAAGTTAACCTTATTAAGGTTAGCTTTGTCTATTTGCATGTGTACTATTTGATCAGCATCACAAACAATAGCTAGATTTGGATTGTGTGTCACAATGATGATTTGTCTCTTCTCTTTAATTTTTTTTATAAAATATACCAAAATGTGATATATGCTTTCATTATCGAGATTTTCCTCTGGTTGATCTATAATTAATGGTATATCATCATTGTCTAAAACTAAATAGAAAATTAATAAAAGAGCGCCTCTCTCTCCAGGTGAAAGTTCAAGCAAAGTTTTGTTGCCTAGTTTTAAGCTATATACAGGCTGTAAATATTCAAAATGAAATAAAAAGTCGTACAGATCACTTATACTGTATTCTTTTCTTAATTGGTTTCCGATGTCATTGGGTATATTAGAACTGTTTCTTTGGTCAAATCTTAAATTTTTCAATATATCTTGAGAGAACTTTATGAATCCAGCTTTGGTTTTAAAATCTGATTTTTCGATTATATCATGTAATTTTCTTTGAGACTCTTCTCTTCCAGAAAACGAACCTGACTTAGAATGATTGATGTAATTAACAAAACTATTAACAAAAGATTTTAGCTCAAATGTAACGTCCAGCTTTACGTCATACCGCTCTTTAAGTTCTTTAAACTCTTCAATATATTTAGTTGCGGGCAAAAACAACTCTCTTCTGACTTGAAGTAATTGTTCTTTTTCCTCAAATAATCTTTCAATCAAAAGCTCTCGTTCATTATATTTGTCTTCTAGATCTTTATTTAATCGGTTATTTATATAATCTAACTGCCCTTCATAGCTTTTAAGAGAACCCTCAATATGAATGTCTCCAATAAGGGACTTGTTTTTTTCTTGCCAAGCCCTTGCATCATTCAAGTATTTTTGATACTCTCTAGCTGGCCTATCTAGTTTATCTAAATTATTTTGTAAATCGTGTTTCAAATTTTGAAGTAAGAATGCTTTGGAACCGTTATTTTTTTCATTCAACTCGTGCTCAATAAGTTTAATATTTTTTACTGTCATAACTATTTCTTGTTCTATCAATGTAACATCAATACTGAATCGGAACACATTATCAATGTCAATTTTAAATTTGCTTAATATAGTCGCGTATTCGTTTGTATCATCTAATTGCTTTTTTAAATCATCGTTTAATGAGGTGAAATAAAATAGGCTTTTCCTAAGCTCTTCATTTTTATAAGATAAAACATTTAACTCATTAGTGAATTCGCTAATTTCATTTTCGATTGATTGAATTTGTTTTCTTATAAAATCTATTTGTTTATTGGTATTTGACTGCTCGGCTTGGTGAGTAGTTGAGGGTATTAACGGAATATTCTTATCGTGTGAAATTATTTCATTCTTCTTTTGCTGTACACTGGATTCTATTTTTCGTTTATATTCCTGGGTTGATTTTGATTCCAGGTGTATAATTTGATTATTTAATCTAGAAATTTCATTTTTTAGAGTATTTAATCTATTAAGTATTAGATCAGATTTGTAGTTGATTAATTCATCAAGAGTAAATTTTCCAAATCTCTTCTCTGAAGGGGTGTGAGAAAATATTATTTGTTTTAGCTCATTCTCAAACGCTTCTATATCTACAGTAGCACATAATTTTTCAAGAAAATTTTGGGGAATGTATTTTACTCTTTCACCCAAAGCTTTATCTGGATTATGATCCAATCTTTTCTCCATTGGCTGCCCATCATGCCAGGTTAGTTTAGCATTAAATTTTTCAGAGAAATTATATGGTTTTACTTTTCTAAATTTGTTTGAGTTGAGAAAGGAAAAGTGTTCTTTATTTTGAAGTGTATTCGCACAAACGCTTATTATATCAGCAATTGCGCTTTTTCCTCCACCCTTATTACCAATAATTGCGACTAAACCACTGTTTAACTCTAAATAAAAATTATCAAACCAAATGTCTTCAAAAGCTGCGTCAGGTAGCCTATTGATAGTTAAAGACTTTATAAATTTTGTTCTGTTTTCTCTTACTCTTTTAAGTAAGTCCGGCTCCTTTCCAATAAAAACTCTATTTGGCTCAATAAGTATTTGTTTCAATCCTAAGAAATTGGTGTTTGCTTTTACCCAAAAGAAATTGTGCTCATTGTCAGAACGGCCAATGTCAAGTAGTTTTCTACTATCTGAAGCAATAGAAAAAATGCTTTTTGCAGTCAAATTATCATTACGCTTGTTTATAAAATCCGTAGTTTTTAAAACATTATCTAAAGAATTACATTGCAATAATATATTACTCTTATAATTAAAAATGTCTGCCAGGTGTGTACGATCTGTTTTTCCTCTTTCTTGAAACAATCCATTACTTGAATTACAATGAGGAAATATATAAACGCCATTTTGAGATAAGACTCCTGCTTCTATTACATCTTTTACAGACATATCAGATACCATCAATACTCCATTCTTTTTTTGAGTGGTGACATGTATAGTATCTAGAAAAGATCTAATACCTTCAGAAAAAGTATTTTTTTGAAATGGTGGTTTATCAAAAAAAATTAAGATATGTACACCGCAGGCATTTATTTCAACACCGCAAATGCATTTGCAAGTTGCTGTTTTAGAATAATTGTATAATTCATCCAATAAAGAATTATTATAATAATTGTGATCTGTAAAACCAATTAGTCCTAATTCAGGTTTATATACTTCGATAAATGAAAATAAGGTTCTAGCGTAATTATTACATCTCTCCCTTTCAGGGATAGTTATATCATTAAAATATTTTTTACTATCATATTTTAATGCATTTACTTCTCCACCAACTTTACTAATAAAGTGTATCCATTTCTCTTCGTCTTCCTTAATTAATCCTTTATAGTAATGTTCAAGCTCTATGTAGCCGTCATCTAAGATTGTTTGAACTTGCAAATCCCAAATTCTCCAAACTGACCCTTTACTTTCTTCTTTATTCATTATGTAAGCTTCCCCCAAAAGTGGTCCAGTGAAAAGTAGAGATTTATACTTTTACTTTCACACTCAAATACCAAAGGGAAATGAAAAAGGGAAGATTCAACGAATCACAAATCGTGGCCATTCTTAAACAGCAAGAATCGGGACAGACCGTGGCTCAAATTGCCCGCGAGCACGCTATCAGTGAAGCCACCTTCT
>JANMZB010000256.1:0-1727 GCA_031382725.1 Sphingobacteriaceae bacterium
GACCATAGGTTTGAGTACCAAACATTTATTTTGTGTATCAATAACATATTTAATTGTCCTGAAAAGGGCTTTTAAATGTGCTGGTTCTGCTCCATCCATACACAATTGCTTAAATCTGGTCTGCTGTGTTTCAGTAAGTATAGTACCATTCCAACTCCACTTCTGTATTGCTTTTGCTCCAAATCTGAAACTCTGTCTTCTTCAGTAGGACGCAGTACAATATCACCTGGACCGGATGGGGTTGCATAACTTCGAAATTTACTTAATTCGGTACTGAATGTGCGTTCCATTTTCTTGATTAAATCTGGTTGGACTAAATAGATTTTTGAATCACTGGGGATTACTGTACAACCAACATACTCATGCATCTTGCCAATATCCTTGATGGAATATGTAGATTTAATTCCTTGGACTGCATTCTCAATTGCTTCAGTGTCTCCAACCATAAGCACATCATCGACATAGAGACATATATAGACCATGCCATGTTTGCTTTCTTTGTACAATAAACATGGATCCACTTTGCTTAGCATGAAATCCAGTTTGGAAATAAGTAGTTCTGTGAACTTCTTCCACCATTGTCTTGCTGCTTGCACTAAACCATAAATTGATTTATTCAATTCCAAACTTGTTTCTTCAGGTACATCGGTGTATTCTTTCAAGCCTTGTGGTATCTTCAAGTAGATCTGTTCATCCAAGTCTCCATACAAGAAAGCGGTTTCCACATCAATAACTCTTGAGTCGTAGTTTCTCAAGTTGTAAAGGATTAGCATGATGCGGAAGGAAACATCATTTACCACTGGTGCAAAATTGTCTGTAAAATCCACCCCTGGAACTTGGCTGTAGCCGAGGGCAACGAGGCGTGCACGGTATGTTCCATTTTTCTTCAATTTGAACACCCATTTGCTTCCAAGTAATTTCCTATCTTGGGGAATAGTATTGGTGGCTTTGTAAGTCCACACTGATTTTTCATGCATGTCACGAAACTCCTTTCGAATAGCTTCACGCCAATGACCTTGGTGAACTGGATCTGAATGGTGCCAGGCCGCTTGAAAATTGGAAGGCTCATTATAACCACTGTCAATTGCGGTCATCAGGGCCATTTCCACCTGTGCTTCTGGTGCAGGGACTTCATCAAATACGGTCTGGTTGTAAGAAGTGTTTAAGTTGAACAGCTCACGTTGTAATCCACTGACTCGATTAACGTTCCCTCCCTGCTCTGGAGGAGCTCCAGCATCTGGGATGTTTTGTCCATCATCAATGTTGTCGCTTTGTTCATCAAAGTCTGGATCGTCTTCAATAGAGTCTGGTAAGTCATCAACACGGATAATGTTGATGCGTTTGATATTTTCATATTCACCCCATGTTTGATTCAGCCACTGAATATCCCTGCTGTGAGTAATTTTACCTGTGACAAGATTGTAAAATCGAAAAGTGCCACTTGGATAATCTTTTGGATAGCCAACAAACATGTACGTTTTACCTCGGTCAGCCAACTTGTCTTGATGGCCAATGGATGCAGTGTTTGTAATTACTGCCATCTCACCAAAAGTACGTAATTCATGTGCCCATTTGTATTGCGCACCAAACATATGAACAATAGGGGGGTCTCGACCTGTTTTGTCTGGCATACAGTTCTCCAGTTCTGTGGCTGTTCGAGCACACTCTGCCCACAATAGATCACGGACTTCTCTTGTGAAACCTGCCTGATTCATCATAGCGCGCAC
>JANMZB010000280.1:0-10383 GCA_031382725.1 Sphingobacteriaceae bacterium
GTTAATGGTTGATCACGATTATGAGAAAGCCACTGGAATGAAGTTTAAACACGGGCGCTCTTTTTCCAGGGAATTTAAAACTGATTCGGATGCTGTTATTTTAAATGAATCGGCAATGAAATTGATGGGGTTTAAAAATCCACTTTCGAAAACCGTAAAGCACGCGGACAAAGCGTATAATGTTATTGGTGTTACCGAGAATGTAGTCATCCAGGATGCCTTTAAATCCGTAAACCCATCAATTATCTTCCTGAGAGATAATCTTTCCACTGTTTTACTACGTTTGAAGCCAGATGTTGATCTTCATAAAACTCTTGCTGCTATCAAACCTATTTTTGAAAAATACAACCCTTCCTTACCTTTCGAGTTCAAGTTTGCCGACGAAGAATTTGCTAAAAAGTTTGAAACAGAAAATAAGGTCGCGAAGCTATCCGGCATCTTCGCTGCATTAACCATTTTTATTTCTTGCCTAGGATTATTTGGCTTAACGGCGTTCATGGCCGAGAGGCGGACAAAAGAAATCGGAATACGAAAAGTGTTAGGCGCCTCAATTGCTAATTTGTGGATGCTCCTCTCCAGAGAATTTGTTTTGCTGGTAATCGTATCCTGCCTTATCGCTTCGCCAATTGCATTTGTGCTGATGAATAACTGGCTACAGAAATATGAATACCGGATAACCATTGAGCCTTGGGTATTTGTGATTGCTGGGATTCTGGCTGTTGTTATAGCTATCGCAACCGTAAGTTTTCAAGCAGTAAAGGCAGCTGTGGCCAATCCGGTCAAAAGTTTAAGATCTGAGTAACCAACAGCAATTATAGGAATGAAAAAAATCACGATAATCCTGTCCTTACTGCTGTACCTCCCCTTCATGCAATTCGACGGCATTGCACAGGATAAGCAGAAGAGAAAAAGCGGTTTTAGTAATCTTAAAGGCACTAAAATTTCAAAAGTCACATTTGAGAGCTATTTGGATTCACAAATGAAGGCGTTAAACATTCCCGGTTTGTCAATCGCTATTATCAACAATGGAAAAGTAGTCTTCAGCAAGACTAAAGGTTATGCTAACCTTGAACGCCAACTCCCGGTTACTAAAAAAACCATTTTTGAAGGTGCTTCCATATCAAAATCTGTATTTGCTTTTTTTGTGATGACGTATGTTGAAAAAGGCAAATTAGATTTAGACAAACCCCTATTTGAATACTTGCCATATCCTGATATCGCACACGACGAACGATATAAAAAGATAACAGCGCGAATGGTTTTGAGCCACAGGTCAGGCTTTCCTAATTGGAGAGAGAATGAAGATGATAAAACCTTAAAGCTAAAGTTCGACCCAGGTACGGATTATGGATATTCAGGTGAAGGATATCAATACCTGGCGATGGTGTTGAAGCATATCGAGGGTTCTGACTGGAACGCATTGGAAGCTGCTTTTCAAAATAAAGTAGCTAAGCCATTGGGCTTAAAGCACACGGTATTCATCCAAACTCCTTACACACGAGAAAATAAAGCTGAGCCTTACGGTGAGAACGGCAAATGGATTGACTGGAAAAATGACTATTGGTATAAAAAAGGTAAAGACCAGGTTGTAGCTGCTGCGTCCATTCATTCTGAGCCAATCGATTTTTCAAAATGGATGATTGCCGTGATGAATAAAAAGCTACTATCTGAAAAAAGTTATCAGGAGTTATTTAAACATCATTCAAAACTCCCCGGTTCGGAGCACTCGTATACGTTAGGCTTTATTAATCTGGGACCACCGTATCAGAACATTGTCGTCCATAGCGGAAATAACGAAGGTTTCACCTGCTACTATTTAATGGATATCGAGAAGGATTGGGGCTATGTCCTGTTCACTAATTCTGAACAGGGGGAGAGATTAGGAAATACTTTATATGATTATTTCATAGAGGAAAAGAGTAAGTAAACCTACATAAGAGCTCATGTTAAACCACACCCTCCTAATTATCTACAGAAGCTTCAAACGCTACAAAGGTTCCTTTCTAATCAATGTATTGGGTCTAACAGCGGGTTTAGCTGGAATGCTACTCATTTACCTATGGGTGAGTGACGAGCTCTCAATCGATAAATTCAAAAATAGCGACAAGCTTTATCAAGTTTTACGCAATGAGCCCGATAACGGTGTTATCAGAACAGAAGAAGCTAACCCCGGGCTTTTGGCGGAGGCTTTGGCAGCCCAAATGCCGGAAATTGAGCATGCCGCTTCCGTTGTTACACCTGCCTCAATTTACAAAGGAGTACTTTCTGCCGAAAACTCAAATCTTAAAGTGAGTCCGCAATTTGCGGATACGAATTATTTTAATTTTTTTCCGTGCGAGTTTCTTCAGGGTGATAAAGCCAGAGTGCTTTCAGACAAGGCATCCATCTCAATTTCCGAAGACATCGCCTTAAGATTGTTTCATACTACCAAAAATGTACTCGGAAAAACAGTGAGCTTTAAAAACGAATATTTTGATGGATTATATACTGTCGCTGGTGTTTTTAATCTACCCTCAAATGCGTCAAACCGATTCGATGTCTTATTCAATTATGACCTATACCTTTCCAAACGCCCGGAGGTAAAAGAGTGGACAAACGGTGGACCTAAAACTTTCGTAACGCTGAAAAAGGGGACAGACATTCATCAGTTCAATGAAAAGATTAGCCAGTTTTTGAAGAGCAAAAGAAAAGATACCCAAGAAAGTCTGATAGGGCAAAAATATTCAGAACGATATCTGAATGATAAATTTGAGAATGGCGTAGCTGTAGGTGGCAGAATAATTTATGTCCGGTTGTTTTCCATCATTGCTATCTTTATATTGCTTATCGCCTGTATCAACTTCATTAATCTATCTACAGCCAAAGCATCGAGGCGGATAAAAGAAATTGGAATAAAAAAGGCTGTAGGTGCCGGGCGGAGAACGCTAATTTTTCAATATTTAAGCGAATCATTCTTAATCGTTTGTATCTCGCTTTTAGTCGCTTTAGTCGTGGTGGTTTCATTGCTTCCCCAGTTTAATGAGCTTACCGGGAAAAGTTTGAGTTTAAATTTCCATCCCACATTACTCCTATCACTTTTTGGTATTACCCTTTTTACCACCCTATTAGCAGGAAGCTATCCGGCACTCTACCTCTCCGGCTTTAATCCTATCAGGATACTAAAAGGCACTCTAAAAACGTCAGTAGCCGAACTTCTTGTCAGGAAAGGCCTGGTGATATTTCAATTTATAGTATCCATTATCCTGATTGTTTCGGTATTGGTAATTTATAAACAGATGCAATTTGTGGGAAGCAAAAATCTGGGTTATGATAAAGAAAATATTATTTCCTTCGCGAGGGAAGGCGGTTTGGAAAAGCACTATCCCGCATTCATTGAACGGCTTAAAAATATTCCCGGAGTTGAGAATGCATCGTACCTATATGGGGACCTGACTGGCGGTGTTAGCTCACGTTCTGGCGGCCTTTCCTGGAAAGGACAAAGCCCGGAGGCTGAAAACACTCGGTTTAATTATCTCGATGTTGACTATAATCTAGTCGAAACTCTTGGCCTCAAAATGCAAGCTGGTCGCGCTTTCTCAAAAGAATTTGGTGCTGATAGCCTGACCATCATTTTCAATGAAGCGGCAATCAAAACAATGGGGATTAAAGACCCGGTTGGTAAAACCGTTAACTTTTACGGTAACAGAAAAATTATTGGAGTAGTTAAAAACTTTCATTTTGAATCACTTCACGAAGGGATGAAACCATTCTTCTTTAAGATGGACAATGAATCGGGAGGAAGCATACTTGTAAAAATTAAGAAGGGTACCGAAAGAGCTACCATTGAACGAGTTCAAAATTTATACAAGGGATTTAATCCGGATTATCCGTTCGAATACACCTTTCTCGATGATGATTATCAGAAATTGTATGCTTCGGAAGCAACAGTCGCCGCCATATCTAAATATTTCGCTGGGCTGGCGGTCCTTATTTCCTGCCTGGGCTTGTTTGGTTTAGCCGCATTCACCGCCGAAAGACGAAAAAAAGAAATAGGCATAAGAAAAGTGTTGGGCGCAAGTGGCTTTAACATCATCACTATGCTTTCCAGCGACTTCAATAAACTGGTAATCACTGCAATTATAATCGCTTTGCCGGTTAGTTATCTGTTGACTAAAAACTGGCTCAATGCCTTTGCTTTTAAGATAGAGTTAAGTCCCTGGTATTTTATAATTGCCGCGGTATTGGCTTTGGGCTTAGCATGGCTCACTGTAAGTTTTCAAGCCATCAAAGCATCATTATCAAACCCCGTAAAAAGTTTAAGAACAGAATAGTATTGACATAGCAAACCGTAAATATTATGTTTCAATTTAGTTTCACAAGGTTTTGGAGAAGAGCCTTAAAAAGCAAAAGCTATTTTTTTATAAACCTGCTTGGCCTTATCGTGGGTATTACAAGTACGCTACTCATTTTTACATGGGTACACTACGAGCTTAGCTACGATAAGCATCAGCCTGATGCCGACCGCATTTACCGGGTGTATTCCGATATAAAAATGAATGGCCACGATTTTACTTCTTCGATGGCCCCGCCGCCATTGATGAATGTATTGAGTAATCAGCTAGCCGAAGCGGAAGGCTGTACCCGGGTGTGGACCTACTATAACTTATCGGTATCAAGAAAAGAAGATGGACGTGCTGATAAGGCCTTTAATGAAAAACGGGTAATACAGGCTGACTCTAACTTTTTTAATGTATTTAATTACAAGTTGCTGGCTGGCGATGCAAAAACTGCATTGCTGGAACCCTTGACAATAGTCCTTACAAAAGATGCTGCCATTAAATATTTCGGGAAGGAAGCATTTGATAAGGGCCAGGTGCTTGGTAAAAAACTGAACCTCACCTTTGATGGGTATGATGTAGGATGTAAGATTACCGGCATATCAGAAAACACTCCAGAGAACACACACATGCCTTATGATATTATTTTCTCGAACATAAGCGACCCCTGGAACAAATCAAACGATTGGATTGACAACACCTACTACACCTATCTCAAACTAAAACCTGGTACCGACCCGCAACTTGCGGAAGCAAAAATCCCATCTATCGTTAAGCCTTACTTAAAACCGCAGCTGGAAAAAAGTCTTACCAGCAATTATGATGAGATGGGGAAAAATGGCAACTACTGGAAGTATAGACTGCAACCGCTTACCGATATTCATCTCTACTCCAATTTCGACCGCGAGATTCAACCCAATGGAAACATCTCACACTTGTGGATACTAGGGTTGGCGGCTTTATTCATTTTGATTATTGCGTGCATCAACTATGCAAATCTGTCGACAGTAAACTCCATTGAACGTTCAAAGGAAGTTGGCGTAAAGAAAACATTAGGCTCGTCAACAAATAACCTGCGCGGGCAATTTTTTGTTGAATCTATGGTGATGTCTTTACTTTCGCTGGCAGTGTCTGTAGTGTTGGTAAAATTACTTCTGGTGCCGTTTGCCAACCTTATGCAAACAAGCCTGCCACTTAATTTTTTCAGTAGCGGCTTTAGCTGGTTACTCATCCTAATCATTTTTGTAACCGTTGCTTTTCTTGGGGGCCTATATCCTGCATTACATATTTCTTCTTTCAACCCTATTGATGCACTGAAAGGAAAAGTTCGTCTAGGTAGTGGATTTTTCAACCTTCGAAAAGCATTAATCACCGTGCAGTTTGCTATTTCTATCGGCTTGCTTCTTGGTGCACTGGTTGTTTATTGGCAACTGGATTATTTCCTAAACAAAACATCAGGCTTCGACAAAGAGAGCGTGGTGGTGTTGGCAGACCCCTCACAAAAATTAGGCGATAAAGTTCAACCCCTTATTGAAGAATTGCAGAAGCAGTCTGCTGTAAATACCGCAAGCATCAGTTCCGACTATCCCGGTAGTGGAGGTTACTTACTCCCATTTTCAGTGAGAAACCGTAACGAAAGTACCGAACACGTAATGACGAGTTTCTCAGCTGGTTTCAATTTCTTGAATACGTTTGACATCGACATTTTACAAGGCAGAGATTTCAAGAAGGAGTTGGATGATAAAATCTCGGACCGCATTATCATTAATGAAGCGGCACGGCGAATGCTCGACTTAAAACAACCATTAGGTAAACGTATCGTCACCCGCGACCTCAACGACCTGCACCAGAGGAACCATGAATTTGAGATTATTGGAGTTGTAAAGAACTTCAACTTCGAATCGCTTCACAGTGAGATAAAACCAATGGCTATCTCTCTTAATAAAAGAGGAACCTTTATCTCTGTTCGCCTGAAGTCTAAAAACCTTCATCAATCATTAATTGCAATAGAGACGGCCTGGAAGAGGCTTGCTCCGGCTGTTCCGTTTGAATATAGTTTTGTAAACGACCAGGTGAGCAGGCTTTATAAAACTGAACTGGTGCTTAGCCGCCTGCTTACAATTCTCACCACACTCATAATTGTTATTGCATCCTTAGGCTTGTTCGGACTAACCCTCTTACTGTTTCAGCAAAGAACAAAAGAAGTGGGTATACGAAAAGTACTTGGTGCTTCGGCAAACAGCATAGCCTTATTGTTATCGAGAGATTTCCTTAAGCTCATTCTGGTGGCATTTGTTATTGCTTCCCCTGTAGCCTGGTGGGCCATGCATCAATGGCTGCAAGGCTTCGCTTACCGGATTGATATCAGTTGGTGGATGTTTTTAGTAGCGGCATTTATTGTTCTCTTTATCGCTTTAATTACAATAAGCTTTCAGGCAATAAAAGCAGCGCTCGCTAATCCTGTTAAGAGTTTAAGAGCCGAATAACCTTTAAATATTAATCACATGCTTAAAACATATTTTGTAATCGCTTTCAGAAACCTCTTAAGCAACAAACTAACCTCGTTTATAAACCTATTCGGTTTAACTGTCGGCCTCACCTGCTGTTTTGCTATTATAACTTATACTGTGGATGAGTTAAGCTACGACAGGTATCACAAATTGTCTGATCGTATTTATCGTGTTGTTCCTGATTGGAAATGGGATGGGCAACGCTTAAACATTGCAAACACGGCAGGCCCCATTGCCCCTTTACTAAAACAAAACCTTCCGGAAATTGAAAAAACGGTTCGCATCTTTGCAGAAGGTTCCGAATTTGTAAAGTCCGGAACCAACACCACTACACTCTCTCCCATTTTTACTGAGAGCAGCTTTTTTGAGATTTTTGATCACCGGTTTCTGTACGGAAATCCTAAAACGGCTTTAAGCCAGCCAAACTCAATGATCTTAACAGAAAGTGCTGCGATAAGAATATTTGGAAGTATTCATAAAGCCTACGGAAAAACCTTAGATTATATAAATCGTCCGCCACAAAAAGTTACTGGTATTATTAAGGATATACCCGCTAACTCCCATTTGACTTTTGATGCCGCCGGGGTATTAGATGCAAATGGCGATAACTTGAAAGAGATTCACAACCTGAGTTTATATACTTATGTGGTAGTTCAGCCAGGCGCAGATATCGGGAAGCTGGAAGCTAAGAGCAAGCTATTAATGGCTAAGCTGATGAATTATAATAAAGCCGATTACAGTCTTAAATTACAGCCTCTTACTTCAATTCATTTACATTCACAATTGCAGGGTGAGTTTAAAGCCGGAGGCAGCATCCAATACATCTATATTTTTTCAATAATCGGATTTGTGATTTTGGCCCTCGCCTGCATTAATTACATAAACCTGGCTACAGCTCAATCTACGCGACGCGCCAAAGAAGTTGGGGTACGTAAAGTAATGGGCTCTAATCGTGGGCAGTTAATCTGTCAATTTTTCATTGAGTCTTTTCTATTAATCCTGGCAGCATCAATATTAAGTTTGATACTGCTCAAAGCGATTACCCCTATTCTAACCCAGATAGGAAGCAAGCCCGTTTCACTATTCGATCGGGGCTGGAAAACTGTTTTGATTTCAATACTTGGGATGGCTGTATTTACAAGTTTTTTTAGCGGGCTTTACCCGGCAGTCTTCCTCTCAAAATTTAATGCTTCAACTGTGCTCAAAGGAACATTTATCAAGAACCCTTCGCATGGTTACTTTAGAAAGTCGCTGGTGATTGTACAATTCAGTATCTCCATTGCACTCATCGTTTTCACGATTATAAGCTGGCAGCAGTTAAACTTTGTGATGAACAAAGACCTCGGATTTAATAAAAATCAGGTAATGGGGCTGCGTATTCCTCAAAATTTGCGAACTACAAAATTATCGGCCCTAAAAAATAAATTAAACAGTTACCCTGGAATTATTTCTACTGCCTCAACAACGAACCAGCTGGGAATAGCCGGCCGAATACCTGGCGGAGGGTTCTTCCTTGAGACAAACGGGCAAAAACCCACCAACACCATCATCTCACAAAAGATAGGAATCGATACCGAATATCTCCAGCAGATGGAAATTACCCTGCGGGAAGGAAGAAATTTTTCGACTGCGATAAAATCAGATTCCACCGGGGGACTAATCGTGAACCAAACATTGGTAAAGAATCAAGGCTGGAAAAACCCTATCGGGAAAAGAATATGGTACTTTACGGATGATATTGGGAACACTAAAGAAGCGAAGGTAATTGGTGTGGTAAAAGATTTCCATCCGATGTCGCTTCATAAAGCGATAGAACCATTAGTCTTTTTTCTAATTCCCCCTCACGAATCAGATAATCTATACATTAAAATCAAGCTTGGGAGCATTAAAGAGAGCCTGGCGTTTATCGAAAAAGTATATAAAGAATTCGATAACTATAATCCCTACGAAATCTACTTTCTGGACCAGAATTTCGCAAGTCAATATCAGGCAGATACTCAGAAACGAAACCTGTTTATACTGTTCGCATCCTTAGCCATTTTAATCGCTTGTCTTGGTCTATTTGGTTTGGCTGCTTTTACGGTGATACAACGCACCAAAGAAATCGGCATCAGAAAAGTGTTAGGGGCTTCTGTCCAAAACGTAGTAGTTCTGGTAATAAAAGACTTTATCTGGCTGGTTGTAATAGCCTTTTTAATTGCTGCTCCTATCGCATGGTGGGGAGTAAAAAGCTGGTTGCAAGACTTTGCTTATCAGGTTGAAATTAATTGGTGGGTGTATTTTCTTGCAGGATCTCTGGCTACAGTAATTGCTATATTCACTGTTAGTTTCCAGGCTATCAAAGCCGCAACAGCCAACCCCATCAAAAGCCTAAGAACCGAATAAAACTTAAACCCAAATATGAAACACCTTATCACACTTCTTCTCATTTTAAATCTCGGGCATTATGCCATCGCTCAGGGCAAGCCTGATTCAATTTATTCTACAATTCTCAAAGAAAAACGAGAATTGAAAATCTTGCTACCGTCTAACTATAAACCAGAATCCAAAGAAAAATACGATGTAGTTTATATCCTCGACGGTGAAAACAATCTTGAAATAGTCTCCCAAATTCAGCTTTTCGCTAAAAGGGAGGGATATGTTCCGGGAGTTATTATGGTAGCGGTGGTTAACACCAATCGAAACCGCGATTTCACTCCAACAGAACTTAAACATATTCCCAGCTCGGGCGGTGCTGATAAGTTTATCTCTTTCTTCAAACAAGAACTTATCCCTTATATCGACAAAGCATATTCGACAAGCGGCCAGAACATTTTATATGGACACTCGTTTGGAGGGCTCTTTGCCATTTATACCATGTTTTCGGATCCTACAATTTTTTCATCTTACATTGCTACCGACCCTTCTTTATGGTACGACAAAAATTTAGTTAATAAAATGGCCAGTGAGAAGCTAGAGAGCTTTTCGCAATCAAACCAAGCGCTCTTTATTTCGGGTAGAGATGATGGAATGGACAATATGGGAATCAGTTTGATGGATTCCATATTAAAAGCAAAAGCACCTGAGAATCTTAGTTATAAGGTTATAGCTTACGAAAACGAAACTCATGGTTCTGTCCAGCTGAAAACTATTTACGACGGTTTGAAATTGGTTTATGATGGATACCAATCGTCGAAGAAACCTATCGAATACTACCCAATGAATGGTATTGTTTTAAAAGATAAGCCGTACGACGTATTAACTTTAGGCAAACTTTCGGATCTAAGATATACTACTGATGGCACCATGCCTACTTTAGCATCGCCAAAGATTCAAAAAGTAAGCAGTTTTTCCGGACCCATGAAGCTTACAATGAAGTCTTTTTCTCAAAAAGGCAAATATGAAAAAATTGCAACCGGTAATTTTGTTGAAGAAGAACCTCCGGTTCCTGTTGCCAAGCCAAAGAACTTTAAGTCAGGAGGCCTATCTTATTCCTATTATGAGGGAGTATGGGACAGTCTACCCAACTTTAAATCACTAAAGAGGGCGTCTCAAAAAGGCGTCCTCTTTTTTTTTGT
>JANMZB010000289.1:0-1974 GCA_031382725.1 Sphingobacteriaceae bacterium
CTATCCTTTGAAGGACTTAGTACTTCGTGAACGTAAGTTCTTGTATTTCTTAAATGTAGAAATTAATAATATTTTATATCCACGAACTATGCATATAACAAAATCAAATATTCTAGTATATAGTTACAGATAATTTTAAGATAACAAAATCTACAACCTACTATTCATATGATTATAAAATTACTATTACTATAATAGACAGTTATACATCACGAAATGTAATGCAAGCATTTTACTTAATCAATCATTTAATATTCTTGAATCACGAAATCTATGCTTAACATCTCGATTTGTATTTCGATAAAAACAAAGTATGATCAAACAAGTAATGTAAAATTTGAATAAAAAAATACGAATTTATAATATTATTGCACTAAATTTCTTATTAAATATTTGTACGATTAGTTGCAGACCGAAATACATCATTTGCTGCATTATTAATTGAACTAGTACGTAATGACAAATTATTTCTCTGTGATTTCGGTATATAATCACTCCTACATTGTATTACTTCGACTTCGGGTACGATTTTTTTACGCTTATCATGTTTCATTCGAATTGCTTCGTCACACTCTGCCTGTAACGTTGATAAGAAAGACTGATCAAACTCATCTCCATACTCGTTCCGATCTTCAGTAATAGTATCGAATAGAGAATTATACTGTTTCTTCCCTCTACTGTTCCACGAATGTCCTCTACCTTTCTTATCACCAAAAAACTTCTGCGTAATTCCGGTGGCCCGAAGTGGTACATATATTTCCTTATCCCTTTCCATCTCTCCAATCACCATCCAGGCTTCCCAGTTATTTTCAAGAATTAAAAATGTAATTGCTTCATCGCTTACACTGCAGTAGTCACTGAAAGGTTTTGCGTAACATGAATTCTTATATAAACCCATACCAATTACACATGGAATGAATTTTTCACAAAACATACGATACGCAACATAATTACTTCGTCCCATCTTATATTGATCCAGTGTCAAAAGAGTTCGGTCCACGACCAGCGCTAAGAAAATATATAAAACATTAGTGATTACAAAATCAAACAACATGCATTTTAAATTAAATCACAAAACATAACTTACATAGAAAAACCCGTTTCAGACTCTGCGTAGCTCCGGATCTTGCAATCTGCATCGCTACAAACACATCCTTTTTCACCATGCCCCATTTGACTTCACGCTCATTATCTGTTAATAACGAGTAACCAAAATGATCAAGCATACACTCGGCGAAATTACTGGAATGATGATAATCATTGTCCGTCAGTACTTTAAAATGTTTCCAACCCGATCTTCTTGTAATCCGTTTTATTTCATCGCGGAAATGTTCGTCCGAATCCATAATACCAATACTTTCACAGTGACGAGTGTAATTTGTTACTAATGCTGATTGTTCCATCGCATCTATCTTATTACTCATTTCCATTACATCAGATTGGCGAACATCAATAACTTTAGGATACTCTCCAATATCATTATCGTTTTCCACCTGGTCAGACAAATTTCTTGAGACTCGACACATATTGTTAGAATGCGTGTCTGGCTTCTCTGAAATCATTCCTGCCACCATACTGTCTTTATCAGACTTCCCAACATTGGTAAGAATGTTGTCGTCGTCATCATCATTGTCACTATTACTACTAGTACTAGAACTCGCTGGATCACCATTTCCCAAATAATCATAATTCCTGTATGCAACTTCTTTATTCACCGCCGCTTTAGCTGTTGCAACTGCAGCGAAACCATTCAACAACTCAACACATGGCACCGTAGATTGAGCCACACCACAAACTACATTACCTTTATTATGTCGTTTTGTTGTGTCCGATATCACATTCTCTTTCTCAAAAACAAGAGCATTAGCAGCACTTCGTTTTCGAATTGATGCAGTACTTGGTCTACCTCTACTTCTTGTATTCTTCATTTTAATGTAATTGTAATACAGTAAACTATGGTTGAAATGTAAAAAT
>JANMZB010000324.1:0-9261 GCA_031382725.1 Sphingobacteriaceae bacterium
CGCATGGAATTTTGTTTGTTGCCTACGTGCTTGCAGTTTTGAGAACAGCATATGTTGTAAAGTGGAATTATAAGCGTACACTGCTTTTCCTTGCCGCGTCATTATTGCCTTTCGCTACGCTTCTACTAGATAATAACCTTAAAAGAGAGCAGAAAAGTTATTCAGGTGGTTCGATCTCCGGGATTTAATCTGTTTCTACTTTCTTAAACTCAGAAGTAGTAAAGAATTCCACTTCAGGGAAATCACGTTTGGCCAGGTTAATTGCCCAATCATTATCAGCAAGAAAAACAGGATTCTGATCCTTATCATAAGCGATGTTAGATGCACGGCGATAGATCATATCCTGTAGAATCTTTTTATCTCCACATGTTATCCAACTAGACTTTTTAAATGTAAGCGGCCTGAACGCACATTTTGCACCATATTCATTCTCCAACCGAAAGCTGATTACCTCAAATTGAAGTTCTCCAACCGTGCCGATAATCTTACGATTTCCGGGCTGCTGGACAAAGAGCTGCGCTACGCCTTCTTCAGTCAATTGCTGAATTCCTTTTTCTAATTGCTTAGTTTTCATCGGGTCACGGTTTTCTACCTCCTTAAAGATCTCCGGTGAAAACCGTGGAATCCCCTTAAATTGAAGCTTTTCTCCTTCAGTAAGAGTATCTCCAATCTTAAAATTTCCGCTATCGTATAAACCTACAACATCGCCGGGCCAGGCCTCTTCTACCAGACTTTTTTCGTTCGCCATAAAGTCCATCGGATTAGAGAATTTTAGCTTTTTATCTAAACGGGTATGGAAGAAGAATTTATTTCGTTCAAACTTACCCGAGCAAATTCTTAAAAAGGCAATTCTATCGCGATGGTTGGGATCTAAGTTGGCATGGATCTTAAATACAAATCCGGAAAAAGCTTTTTCATTAGCAACTACAACACGTTGTTCGGCCTCACGTACAGTCGGACTTGGAGCAATATTTATAAATGTGTCTAATAATTCACGAATACCAAAATTGTTAATTGCACTTCCAAAAAAGACCGGAGCCAGTAAACCTTCAAGATACATTTCCGGATCAAGCGGGCCGTATATGCCCTCAGTTAATTCAAGATCTTCTTTTAATTTACTGAGTTCTTTCTCTTTTAAATACTGCTGTAATAATTCATCTTCCAGGTTTTTTACTTTGATTACAGGCTCAGTGACCTTGGCTTTATCTGGTTCGAATAGATTTAACTGATTAGCGTAAATATTGTAAACACCTTTAAACGTATAACCCTGCCCGATTGGCCAGGATTGCGGACAAACACTGATTTTTAGCGAAGTTTCAAGTTCGTCCAAAAGGTCAAAAGAATCTTTCCCTTCGCGGTCCATTTTGTTAATGAAAATAATTACCGGTGTGTTTCGCATCCGGCATACTTCCATCAGTTTCTGCGTTTGCTCTTCAACCCCTTTAACACTGTCTACGACGAGTATTACGCTATCTACGGCAGAAAGTGTGCGGTAAGTATCTTCTGCAAAGTCTTTGTGTCCGGGTGTATCTAAAATGTTGATTCGCTTCCCTTTGTATTCAAATCCCATTACCGAAGTTGCCACCGAAATACCTCTTTGCTTTTCGATTTCCATAAAATCAGAGGTCGTATTTTGATTGGCTTTATTACGCTTTACCGCACCCGCGGTGTTGATTGCACCTCCAAAAAGCAGGAACTTTTCGGTTAAGGTGGTTTTACCGGCATCGGGGTGACTTATAATGGCAAAGGTTTTTCGTTTATCTATCTCGGGATTACTCATAAAGTTTCGGCGGTTGACTAAGCAGTAAAGACAATTGCTTACAGAAGGGTAAGTTTGAAATTTAGAACATTCGTCATTGAGGCGCAAAGGTACTGTTTTTCATATTTCCCCGAAAGGGATAAAACCTTTATTAGATTACGAGAAATGCGGGTGAATTAAATTTATTTAAGCCCGATAGTAATTATAGGAATTACATTTTTTTGCTCAAATAGATGGGAGTTAAAGCTATTTTAAGAAAATTTTGAAATTATTTTAAAAAAAAGCGAAGATTATTATAATTTCGTGCAGTAATTATTGATTATACTAAATTAATAAGTAAGATTACAACCTGATTATCCAAAAACAAATAAAGAATGGCAGCAAAACTAGAGTACATTTGGCTTGATGGTTACAAACCCACTCAAAGCCTGCGTAGTAAAACAAAAATTGAAAAAGATTTTAGCGGAAAGTTGGCAGATTGTCCAATGTGGAGCTTTGATGGTTCATCAACAGAACAAGCACCAGGTGGCTCATCGGATTGTTTGTTAAAACCCGTTTTCATCTGTCCTGACCCTCAGCGCAAAGAAGGTTATTTAGTGATGTGTGAAGTATTAAATGCTGATGGCTCACCTCACGAAAGTAACGGACGTGCTTTGATCGAAGACGGTGATAACGATTTTTGGTTTGGATTTGAGCAGGAATATTTCCTTTGGGATATTGAAACTAATAAGCCTTTAGGTTTCCCTGTAAACGGTTACCCTGGTCCTCAAGGCCCATATTACTGTTCTGTAGGTGCTCAAAATGCTTACGGAAGAGATATTATTGAAGAGCATTTAGACGTATGTTTAGAAGCTGGCTTAAACGTTGAAGGTATCAATGCTGAGGTTGCTGCTGGTCAGTGGGAATTCCAAATTTTCGCTAAGGGTGCACAAGAGGCTGGAGATCAAATCTGGATTGGCCGTTATTTATTAGAAAGAATCGGAGAAAAATACGGAGTATCAATTAACTGGCACTGTAAACCGCTTGGTACTTTAGACTGGAACGGTTCTGGTATGCACGCTAACTTCTCAAACTCATTATTGAGAAATGCAGGCAGCGAAGAAACTTTCAAAAAAGTTTGCGAAGCTTTCCGTCCGGTAATTAAAGAACATATCGACGTTTACGGAGCTGACAATCACCTTCGTTTAACCGGTAAACACGAAACTGCTTCTATCCATGATTTCTCTTACGGAGTATCAGACAGAGGTGCTTCTATCCGTATCCCTGTTCAGGTTCCTAAATGGGGTTGGAAAGGTTACTTAGAAGATCGTCGTCCAAATTCTGCGGCAGATCCATATAAAGTAGCTGCACGTATTATTAAAACTGTAAAATCTGTACAAGCTTAAAGGTTTTCAGATTATCATATTCAATCCTCTGAATTTTTTCAGGGGATTTTTTGGTTGGGGCAATTCATGAATTGCCCTTACTGTATTTCCAAGATAAAATTAAGGTAATTACCACCAATAATTTGGGGCAATTCCTTAACAGGAAGATTGTATAAATACACCCAGCACTTCAATAATCCGGTTTCTGTTTCGATATCAACTAGCTCTCTCACAAACTCATTAGGTTGAACTTGTTCAATTCCAAAACCCTCATATTCATCCATTAATCTTAATACTTCCGTAGGATTTTTCAAAGATAGAATTGAACCAACAACACGTTCGTCAGTTTCCGAATTAAATGTTGCGCCAGGATACTCACCAATATTAAACAGCTTACCAGTAAACTTCCCAAAGCTTACAAATTCGCTATTGTTTTTTAAATAATTTCCAAAAGGATTTTCGGACTGAAGCAAAGTGCCGTAGATAAATAGATTAAACATTTTTGCCAGGGGTAAGTGTTATAAAGCTAATAAATCATTCTGAAACAATAGTATTTTCTAAAGCCGATTCGTTTCATTAAGTGATTTTTAATCTATATTTAAAACATCATAATTCCTAAACAAAATATGGATAAAGTTCAGATTATCAAATATTTGGATGATAGCAAAATCGATAGAATTAAGTTTGCTTTCGCTGATATTGATGGCGTTTTACGTGGGAAAGTTATTCATCGTAAAAAATTTCTCGATTGCCTTGAAAGTGGCTATGGGTTTTGTGATGTTGTTTTTGGATGGGACAGCGCAGATGTGCTTTACGATAATGTGGCAATTACAGGCTGGCATACAGGCTATCCGGATCAACTTTGCAGGATCGATCTTTCAACATTCAGGATCGTATCCTGGCAAGATAATATTCCTTTTTTCCTGGCCGATTTTAGTAAAAAAGAAGGTGGTGGTTTAGCTGCTTGTCCGCGAACACTGCTAAAGAAAGTTGCTTCAGATTGCGAAGCTCTCGGATTTTTACCAGAATTCGCACAGGAGTTTGAATGGTTCAATTTTAAAGAAACACCTCAAACCCTAAAGGAAAAAGAGTTTACCAAACTCGAGCCGCTAACACCCGGAATGTTCGGCTATTCTATTATCCGCCCTTCTTTGTACGCCGATTATAACAATGATTTATTTAATCTTTTAGGCAAGTTTGATATCCCGATAGAAGGATTACATACCGAAACCGGCCCCGGTGTTTACGAAGCCGCCATAATGTATGATGAAGTGCTAAAGGCCGCAGATAAAGCCATTTTATTAAAAACAGCGGTAAAAGAAATTGCCTATAAGCATGGAATTATGGCTTCTTTTATGGCAAAATGGAACGGAGATTTGCCCGGCTGCAGCGGACATATTCATCAAAGCTTATGGGATAAAAAAGACGGCACCAACTTATTTCACAATCCTGCTGATCCTGATCAAATGAGCGATACGATGAAGCATTATCTGGCAGGGCAGCTTCATTGTTTGCCGCATATCTTGCCAATGTACGCACCAACAATCAACAGCTATAAACGCCTGGTTGAAGGAGCCTGGGCGCCAACAACCATCACCTGGGGTATCGAAAATCGAACTACCGCGCTTCGGGTAATTAATACAAATTCTAAATACACTCGTTTAGAAATTCGGGTTCCCGGCTCAGATGCAAATCCATATCTTGCTATGTCGGCTGCGCTTGCATCAGGATTATACGGAATAAAAAATAAGCTTTCGCTTGAAAGCCCAAACACGTTGGGTAACGCTTACGCGGATACTTTACACAAACGTCTTCCCTCAAACCTTTTAGAAGCAGCACTGGCCATGAAAGATTCTCCTATAGCAAATGAGCTTTTCGGGAGCGAGTTTGTGAATCATTTTATACAAACCCGTATCTGGGAATGGCGGCAATTTTCTAAACACGTAAGCGATTGGGAGCTTAAACGTTATTTCGAAATTATTTAAATCAAATCCCCACATAATTACTTATAGTTTAACACACCTTGTTCTAAGATTTTATTAATGGATTTTTCCGTAATTATAACCAAAGCATGGGAAGGGTACGATGCCTCAAAAGTTATTCGCAAAATTGAGGATATCAGCGCGCAGGTATCAACCAACTATGTTTATCGCATAACGTTCGAAGATTATGATATCATCATTGCCAAGCTATCCAACTTTGGCAAGTTCGAACACTTTCGTGAAGATCATCGAATCATCCAATCGCTATCAAACAATCTTTTGTATCCTTTTGAAAATCTGCTTGCAAAATCGCTGCTAAAAAACAACCGGGTTTATACTTACCGTTACAAACAGGGTAAAACCGATGCATGGGTGGTTTTTTATAATCCCTCAAGAGTAATGGAAAGGTTGCCGAACAGACTGGAAGATCATCATATTAAAAAATTTGGCAACCAGATCGGCCGGTTTCATAAAGCATGTTCAAGGTTGAAGAATGTGATTCCAAAATCTTCCAAAACGCTGCGTACTGATATTCAAACCCTGATGTCGGAAATAGGGGGGAATGAAAAACAATTTGGAACTCGCCTTCAGGCTGATAGTTTGAAATATCACTGCGAGCTTTTTCTAAAAAATCGTTTAAAACTTAATGCCGGTTCCTTCGAAAGTATTCCCGTTTTCATCGACTGGAACATTGGGAATTTTTCGGTCACTAAAAACTTTGAATTGTACTCGCGATGGGATTACGACTGGTTTAGGATCAGTTCCAGGATGATGGATTTTTATTTCTTTAGCCGTGTGGTTTCTAACGTTGGCGATAAAACCGTGTTCAGCTATGTAATAGATACGCTAAACGAAAGCAGGTTTATCCTTTTTCTTCAGGAATATCACAAAGTAAACCCCTTAAGCGCAAATGAGATTCGATTCTTAAAAGAAGCTTACCGATTCTTTATCCTGAATTATGTGATAAAAGACGGTAACTACTTTTTTAGTGGGCAATATGCCCAAAAACTTCAAGCGGAAGCTTTTGAAATCTATTTGCCCTCGGTTGACCGGGATTTCGATGCCGATTTAATTCTTGATGCGCTAAAAATCAAATAAACACGTACCTTTTGCAACCGAAAAATTAAATTGAGTACAAATAATTAATTCGATAAAAAAGCTTAATGCTGAAGATTGACAATTTCACATCTATAATTGATAAATACGAGGTAATATTTTTTGATGCTTTTGGTGTATTAAAGAACTATAAAGGACTTTTACCGGGCATCGAAAAAACCTTTGCCTACATCGAATCACAAAATAAGGAGTATTACATCGTAACCAACGATGCTTCCCGTAGTCCGGTTCAACTGGCCGAGTCGTATCATAAAATGGGTTTGAATGCAATCACTTCAGATCGAATTATCTCATCAGGAATGCTCGCTAAAGAATTTCTGGATTTAAAAGTTCATGATGGAATTGTCGCTTATTTAGGTACAGAAAATTCGGCTCATTATATCGATAGTTCAGGTTTACATACGTTGCCAATAAGTGCCATTACACCGGCAAATATTGAAAAAGTAAATGCATTGGTTTTTTTGGATGATGAAGGTTTTGATTGGGCCAGAGATTTAAACACGGTGGTAAACCTGCTTCGAAAAAGACCAATTCCAGCAATTGTCGCCAACACCGATTACGCTTACCCCGTAAATAAACATGAGGTTGCAATTGCGGTTGGTGGTGTTGCTAAAATGATTGAGACTATTGTAGAGCGTGAGTTTATTCGCTTTGGTAAGCCAGATTCGCAACTCTTCATGTTTGCTTTTGATCAGATAAGAGGGTACCGGCAAATTACCAAACAACAAATTGTAATGGTTGGCGATACGCTCTTTACCGATATTTTAGGTGGAAATAAATTTGGCCTGGATACTGTTCTAGTATTTTCGGGCAATACCCTGCCCGATGATGCTGAAACAAAAATGAAAACCACTGGCATAGTTCCGACTTACATTTGCGAGTCGGCTGTTATCGACACCGAAATAATTTTCTAATCTTCTTCTATTATATTTTCATTAGAGAATATATTGTTTTTTAATGTGATGAAGCTTGCATGAGTTTCTCATCTCGGTTTGTGAGCGGAAAAACTCATGCAGGTTTCACCGGAAGTTGGAGCAAGATTTCGCATGGTTATTTGATAAATCAAATCTTCCAGCACCCTTTCAAGGTTTTCCTTTGCGTTGGTAAAATGCTCCGACCGGTAATCGTCGCTAATATTAGTCTCATCAATATCTTCAGACATTTGATTTATATCCGTTGCTATTTCCATTCGCAGCTCAGTCTTATAATCAATATCTTCTCTTTTTCTGCTGTGATGATAAACAGTTAAAAAGAGTTCGAATTTTTGATAGGCGATACGCAAATCATGCGCATTGTCGCTGTTATAAGAAACAAAAGATTTTAGTTCCTTTTCTAATTGCTTACATAGACTGATAAATGTCTTATCATCAAAATAAAACATTTCAAATTCTTTAATAATCATACTTAAATATAATTTGAACGATATTCAGTTTAAAAATTCCAACTGCAATAGCTTTATGAATTATTTCGTAGCTCCGCTTTCTTGAATAAGTTTTCCAATTAGTTCAGCATCAGCTTCATTGTAACTGCCTTTTGTGATCATCCACTTACCCTCTTTATGTTTTATTTCGGCAACTATGCTTCCGGATTCGATCAGCGTATAGCCTCCATTCTCTTGCTCTACTTTAAAAGTTTTCTTTCCTGCCGAGATATCTACATTAATTTCTAAAAGATTGTCCATATTTATTAATTTAATACTCGATTTATAAATATTGTTTGCATTACCTATCAGATCAAACAAACTTAATTTA
This sequence comes from Sphingobacteriaceae bacterium, assembly GCA_031382725.1. GTDB lineage: Bacteria > Bacteroidota > Bacteroidia > Sphingobacteriales > Sphingobacteriaceae > Paradesertivirga. The sequence goes on from JANMZB010000324.1 coordinate 7,973, forward strand.
ATGAGTTTTGTTAATCCTTAAACCTATAAAATCATCTATTATGGCAGAATTACATGTGCAACGCAAACCCAAAAGCTCCTTGTGGATTTGGCTGATCATTATATTACTTATCGCGGCAGCATTATATTACTGGTATGTAAATTATTATCAGGGTGGTAATGTTACCACCATGTTTCAAACAGGTATTTTATTTTTTAAGATCTAAAACTCTCAATATTATGTCACAAAATAATTCAGAACATGTACGCCTCAAAGAACTAGGCAACAGTAAGTTTGAAGTCGCTAAAAATGAATCTGATATAAGAGGATGGACGGTAAAAAACGACCAAGGCAGAATACTTGGAAAAGTAAGTGATTTATTATTTGATAACGAGTCTGAAACAGTATTATATATGGTTTTAGATCTTGAAGGTAATGAAATGCACTTACGTGACAGGAAGGTAATGGCACCATTAAATATTGCTCAAATTAATGAAGCCTATAAAAATGTGATCTTTCCGGGAGTGATGGCCAATGAGCTTACTGAACTACCCACTTATGAAAGGGGAAAAGTAAGTACCCGCATAGAGGATGTTGTAATGCAGGCATTTGCGAATACCGCACGTCCTTCCGCTAATACATCAAGTAATTCTAACGTTGCGGATGCCGAACAGCCAGCTCATCAAAACCGGCAGGAAATGGTTAATCAAACAACGCAAACTTCGCAGAGAGACATTTCGCGACCTCAAACCGTGGTTGGTGTTTTTGAACATACTAACCAGGGGCAGGTCGCAATTGAATACTTATTGGATCATAATTTCAAACGAAATCAAATCGAAGTTTCAAGCAGAGAATCTTTTCATGATAACGCAGAGCACGAAGATCATGGCATTACAAATTGGTTCAGATCTGTGTTTGGAAATGATAACGATGCTAAAACCTATTCAGAAGCGGCTAAAACCGGGTCTGTAATTACTGTACAAACCTCGTCTTATGAAGAAGCAGAAAAAGTTGCGGAAATTCTTGATAAACACGGGGCAGTTGATTTAAGCGACAGTTTCTCAAACAAAGAATACAATCATCATAGCCGCATTCTTGATCGAAAGGATGTAAATGCCAGATGGGGAACACGATAGATTTAAAGCTAACATTCCTATTACATTTGCTAAGTGCCGTATTTGTACCTTTACGCAAATTTAATAGCATTAATGAAGATATTTATCAAGGGGCTCCCAACTAAAGTGGAAGAGTCGGAATTAAAAGAGGTTTTTGGCGATTTTGGTTATGTAAAATCGATAAGAATCATTAAG
>JANMZB010000379.1:0-3613 GCA_031382725.1 Sphingobacteriaceae bacterium
AAATACAAACCTCGTTCCTGAACCCATCCCTCAAAATCGTCCTGAGTAATTTTATTAGGATAGTTTAATGCCGGATGCTGTTGAGCAAGAATAGAAATTTTAGCATCTTCTTCGGTCACCCTATCGCGTGACAAACTAAAAGGGTAAGGGCCTATATTCTCAACCTGCAATCCGGAACTAATGTTATACTGAGCCAGCAAAGTGCCGCCGTTTTTTACATACTCCAATAATTTGGGTTGAATTAGTTTGGCTTGCTTGTTTACATTATAGAATCTGATACCGGTAATAATAGCATCGAAATCTTGCAAATTGGTAGTGAGCACTTGATCAGGAGAAAGAATTGTTACGTGGTAGCCTATCTCTTTAAGCGATTCCATAACCAGATCTCCCGCTCCGGCTATGTATGCCAGATTCTTTCCGGCAGTCTTCAAGTCTATTTTCTCAAGGCGTGCTTCAGCTTTGGGAAATAGCGTTTGTGCGGGAATATGATTATATCTGATTTCTTTAATTGCCTTGTTAAACTTCTTGCCGCCGATTGTAACTATTGCTTCTAAGTTACCCTCGGTTGCTTTTGCACCTGGAGTGATTGTAAATTCAACGTTTTGCAAATCCCCCTTTTTCTTTAAGTTAAAATCCAAATGTTCAGGTATCGCATTCCATCCGGCGGGTAGCTGTAGACTTAAGGAACCTATGGTGTTGTCTCGGAAGCTTTGTAATTGTACAGCGATTTTCTTTGGCTGATTTGAGGCAAATAAATAAGCCTTCTCGGAAAGTGTTGCGGTAACCGGAGGCGCAATAACCAACGGCTGGTACACTTCCCCTTTCACCGGATCTGTAAATTTGTTTACTATCGGTCGTTTAGCCTGCAAAGTTTGATCGCCAATTTGTATTAAAAAATCGCCACTAAAAGCACTATTATTTTCGGGTAACCCGATGGTAGTTTGCTCTTTAACCACGTAGGCACCTATACCGTGATCTTCTTCAAGCCAGTATGGATTGCTTAACATCGCACCAGAAAGTTTGACTTTCGTATTTACAGATGTAAGCTTGTTTGGCTCCAACGATAAATTTTTATCGGAAAGTGATTCGCTAATACTAATCTTAAAAGGAAAGTCGGTGGGGGCATGGTAAATGGCTTCAACCTTTACAGGGATGGAATCGCCCACAGCGTATTGAGGCTCTTTACTGGTTATTTCAAACCACAAACCGGTACATGCTATTATTAACTCATTAATTTCAGCTGCCTTTTTTGGGTTATTAACTTTATCAATCAGAGATTTAATTTTTAATAACCCGTTAACCGATTTCGACGGATTGTTGCTGTCAAATTCCTTTTCAACCTGGGTGATCAATGCTGAAATCTTATCGCCTCCCGTTTCCCTCGTCCATAAGGTGTTGATTCCCTCAAATAAATCTGATTTTGCTGGTGTTCCTGCTACATGACCGAAATATTCTATAAACTCTCCGCGTTGAGCGGCAGTTCCAAAGCCCTGACTTTTATGGTTAGTGCGGCTTTCGGCAGAAATCTCGCCATAGCTCTTTCCTAAAAGCGGATTATACAACCCAACATTCACTTTTATATCATCAGGCGCAGTGTCTATCGCGCTTCCGTTAAAGTTGTACTTGTTCCATAACATTCGTTTTACCTGCCAGTGTTTGACATATTTAAGCTGTTCTGTGAAACGATTAGGATCGGCAGCTGCGGAAAATGCTTCACGAGCTAAGATGGCCGAGGCCGCATGTTGGCCGTGTCCGGCTCTCGCATCTTCAGGAAAACGGGTAATAATAACATCAGGTTTAAAGCTCCTAATGGTCCAAACCACATCAGCTAAGGTAGATTCCCTGCCCCAGAAGTTTAACGATTCCTCGGATGTTTTTGAAAATCCAAAGTCATTCGCTCGTGTAAAAAACTGTTCGGCACCATCTATTTTTCGTGCGGCCAATAATTCCTGCGTTCTGATCAAACCTAAAAGTTCAGCTTGCTCTTTACCGATTAGATTTTGGCCCCCGTCGCCTCGAGTAATAGAAAGGTACCCCGTGCGAAACTTGCGTTCTTTAGCCATATAGGCAAGTAAACGGGTGTTCTCATCATCAGGGTGAGCAGCGATATATAATACACTTCCTAAGACATTTAGCTTTTGCAGGCCTAGTTTTATTTCAGCCGCATTTGGCCGATGTGTTTCTTGGGCATCTAAATAGAGAGGAAAAATTATGAGAATTACGAAAAGAAGCCTACAGTGATACATATTTTAGTTAAGGGCTAAATTAGATAAAATGAGGAGGTCTGATCTTAAAAAAAGCGATCATGCTTCGGATAAATTTTAATCGTGATGATGCCCTTTCTTATAATGTTGTAACAATTTATCACCACCAAAAATGGGTATAAAATTCCTTACCGTTTATTAATCCAGGTTTCCCGGTTTAATGTAAAGCATCCGTTAAGTGATTTTTTTATATTATTTTATCTCATTGATTACTACTGCATCCATATCTGTAAACTCTTTATTTTCGCCTGCCATGCCCCATATAAAGCCATAATTTGAGGTGCCGCACCCAAAGTGCATACTCCAAGGCGGAGAAATAGCAGCTTCATAATTGCCAACTACCAAATGTCTTGTTTCTTGTGGTTCACCCATAAAATGCATAACCCTGTGATTGGGATCCACATCAAAGTATAAATAGACTTCCATGCGCCTGGTATGGGTATGTGGCGGAACAGAATTCCACACACTACCGCTTTTTAGTATGGTAACTCCCATTACCAACTGACAACTAGCGATTCCATCATTATGAATATACTTGTAAAGCATACGCTCGTTTGAGGTAGCAACTTCACCCAAATTCAAAGGCACCGTTTCATCTTTAGTCGTTCTTTTATTGGGGTAGGTATGATGTGCAGGAGTAGACAGCAAATAATACAGGGCAGGACTTTGTTGATCCTCACTGGTAAAGCTAACTGCCTGCGTACCCTTGCCAAGATAAAGGCAATCTAGTTTTTCTAAATCGAATTGTTCACCATCGGCAAATACTGTTCCTTTACCACCAAGATTGATGATTCCTAATTCCCTTCTTTCGAGAAAATAATTCGCCTTAAGCTCAGATTCATTTGGTAAAGCAATAGCATCAGCCAAAGGAACGATGCCGCCAATAATCATACGGTCGTAATGCGAGTAAACCAGGTTGACTTCTCCGGCAACCATCAGATTTTGAACTAAAAAATTATCCCGTAGTTCCTTAGTCCCCATACGGGATGTTTCTAGAGGGCTATTTTGAAATCTTACTTGCATTTATTAAGTTTTTATTGTGAATTAAAGTATTCTTAGTCAGCAGACGCCGCTATCTCGACATCCATCCTCCGTCAACAAATAACATCGTTCCATTTACATAATCGGATGCTTTTGAGGCCAGAAAAACGATGGGACCTTTAAAATCATCAGGATCCCCCCATCGGCCCATCGGGATTCTTTCCAAGATGGTTTTATTTCTGTCGACATCATCGCGTAAAGCCTGAGTATTATCTGTAGCAATATATCCCGGTGCAAGGCCATTAACGCAAACGCCCTTTGATCCCCATTCGTTGCCAAAAGCTCTGACTAATCCGGCTACTGCGGAT